>CAZQMD010000127.1:0-13387 GCA_964594185.1 uncultured Afipia sp.
TCGCCTCGTGCCTGGCTGAAAATGGCCATCCACTTGATGCGCCGGCCGTCCTCGGAATCGTCCTTGATGGCCTCGGTTGGGGTGAGGACGGTATGTTCTGGGGCGGCGAGTTTTTGCTGGCAGATTACCGCGGATACGAGCGTCGCGGGACCTTCAAACCCGTTGCAATGCTTGGCGGAGCACAAGCGGCGCGGGAACCGTGGCGCAATCTCTACGCCCATTTGATGGCCGAGATGAGCTGGGGCGAGCTCACGATGAATTTCCGCGACCTCGAGCTCTATTCTTTCCTGGAGGCCAAACCACGCGCCACGCTGGACGCGATGGCTCGAAACAAGCTGGGGGCGCCACTTGCGTCCTCCTGTGGCCGGCTGTTCGACGCGGTGGCCGCAGCCGTCGGCGTTTGCCGCGACATCCAGTCCTACGAAGGCGAGGCGGCCGCCAGGCTCGAGGCGCTGGTTGATGAGGACCTGCTCTTCGAGGAAGACGATACGTTGGCCTATCCGCTGACGATACCGAACCTGCGCGATTCGGGTCTCCCCTATATCGAGCCACTGGCGATGTGGCATGCGGTGCTGGGCGACCTGATCCTGAAGACACCAGCTTCGGTGATAGCGACGCGATTTCACAAGGGACTTGCGAAGGCCATCGTCGCCATGACACGGAAGCTTGCCGAGACGTCCGACGGGGCGAAGCGTAATTTCTCGACCGTTGCACTCACCGGCGGCTGCTTTCAGAACCGAATTTTGTTCGAAGCGGTCTCGCGCCGGCTGGAGCGAGACGGTTTCACCGTGCTGTCGCACGCTCAAATTCCCGCAAACGATGGAGGGCTGGCGCTCGGCCAAGCCGCCATTGGCGCGGCGCATCTTATCGCATCGGGCAAATACTCCAGGGAAGGAAACCAACCATGTGTCTCGGCATTCCCGGGCGGATCATAAGGATCGACGACGAGACGCGGAAGCTTGCGACCGTCGACATCAGCGGCGTCAAGCGGCAGGTCAATATTGCCTGCATTGTCAGCGAAGACCACCCCGTTGAAGCCTGCGTCGGCGACTGGGTGCTCGTTCATGTCGGCTTTGCCATGAGCCGCATCGACGAAGAAGAAGCGGCGCAAACCCTGAAGATTCTGACTGAACTCGGTGAGGCCCAAGCTGAAATCGAGGCCATGAGGCGCTCGGCAGCCCAAACGGGAGGGTAGTACCATGTCAGGCGATAGCGATCTCAAGGCGCTCTATCCGTTCTTGCATGGCGGGCAACAGGAGCCGGCGCGGTTAGATGCTGCGCTCATGCTCTCCGTCGAGGAGAAGGCGCGCGATTCTCGCGAGACCAATGCGCGTTTCTTCGGCGAGAACGTACAAGTGCTGGTGGCTGCGGCCAAAGCGATCGCCGAAGTGTATCGCAATGGTGGACGGCTATTTTCCATGGGCAATGGCGGTTCCAGCTGCGATGCCTCTCATGTGGCAGTCGAATTTGTTCATCCGATCACGGCGGGACGGCCGGCGCTGGCCGCGACGAACCTGGTTGCCGATCTGGCCATGATTTCTGCCGTTGGCAACGATCTTGGCTTCGAGCATGTATTCGTCCGCCAGATCGTCGCCCAGGGGCGGAAAGGTGACGCCCTTATCGGCATCTCGACCAGCGGCAATTCCTCGAATCTGATGGCCGCCTTCGCGAAGGCCAAGGAGATGGGCATCGTGACCATCGGGCTTGCGGGCGGGGACGGCGGCAAGATGAAGACCTCAGGGGTCGTGGACTACTGCCTGGTCGTTCCCACGACCTCGATCCATCGCACCCAGGAATGCCACGTCATCGCCTATCACATTCTCTGGGATCTCGTTCATACGCTGCTTGCCGATGACCGCGGGTCGGCGCGAAGCAAGGGAGCGGCCGCATGAAGTATGTCGACGAGTTCCGCGACGGCGAGAAAGCGCGCGTGCTGATCAGCGAGATCGAGACGCTGGTCTCGGGCATGGCGCTGCCGCCCGATCGGCCGCTTTACCTCATGGAGGTCTGCGGCGGCCACACGCACTCGATCTTCCGCTACGGGCTGGAAGGCATGCTGCCCAAGGAGATTGAGCTCGTTCACGGCCCCGGCTGCCCGGTCTGCGTGCTGCCGATGGGACGGGTCGACGATTGTGTGGCGATCGCGGAGAACCCGAGCGTGATCTTTACCACGTTCGGAGACGCCATGCGCGTTCCCGGCTCGAAGAAGAGCCTGCTGCAGGCCAAGGCCGATGGTGCTGACGTGCGGATGGTCTATTCGCCGATGGACGCGCTCGAACTGGCGCGGCGCAATCCGGAGCGCGAGGTCGTGTTCTTCGGCCTCGGATTCGAGACGACCATGCCCTCGACCGCCTTGACAATCCTTGAGGCCGAGCGCGAGGGAATTCGGAATTTTTCCGTGTTCTGCAATCACATCACGATCGTCCCGACCATCAAGGCGATCCTCGACAGTCCCGGCCTGCAGCTCGACGGCTTTCTGGGACCGGGCCATGTGTCGATGGTGATTGGCACGGCGCCTTACGAATTCATCGCGAACTTCTACCGCAAGCCAATGGTGGTCGCCGGCTTCGAGCCGCTCGACATCCTGCACTCGATCTGGATGCTGTTGAAGCAGATCAGGGAAGGCCGCGCCGAGGTCGAAAACCAGTATGCCCGTGTGGTGCCAGACGCTGGCAATAACGCGGCCCTTCATGCTGTCTCCCGCGTCTATGAGCTGCGCGAGTTCTTCGAATGGCGGGGATTGGGCTCGATCGACCACTCCGGCGTCAGGCTCCGCGAGGCGTATGCGCAATACGACGCGGAGCGCAAGTTCACGATTCCAAACGTCAGGATTGCAGATCCGAAATCGTGTCAATGCGGCGAGGTGCTCAAGGGGGCACTTAAGCCGTGGCAATGCAAGGTGTTTGGAACCTCATGCACGCCCGAAACACCGCTCGGAGCGCTGATGGTGTCTTCAGAAGGCGCTTGCGCGGCTTACTACCAGTACGGTGGCCAAAAGCGCCAGGCGGAGGTCGTATGAACATCCTGCCCTTTGCCAGGACACGAAGGCTCGGAAAGCTCGGCGTCAGCGCTGTTACGCTCGCTCATGGCGGCGGCGGCAAGGCGATGAAGGACCTCGTCGACGATGTCTTCGTGGCCGCATTCGATGAGCGAGGCGAGCCACTGGAAGACCAGGCGCGCTTTGATCTTGGCGCGCTTGGAGCTCACGGTGACCGGCTCGCGTTCACGACGGACTCGTTCGTAGTCGATCCGCTGTTCTTCCCGGGTGGCGATATCGGAAAGCTTGCCGTCTGCGGGACAGTGAACGACCTTGCCGTCGGTGGAGCGCGGCCGCTCTTTCTGTCTTGCGCCGTCATCCTCGAAGAGGGCGTTGCGGTCGATTTGCTGCGCCGCGTCACGCGCTCGATGGCCGAGATCGCGAACGAGGCCGGCGTCCGGATCGTGACAGGCGATACCAAGGTCGTACCCCGCGGCGCCTGCGACAAGATCTTTGTGACAACCACCGGCATAGGGGTGATTCCGGTCGGTATCGATCTTGGCGTAGACAAGGCCTGTCCAGACGATGTTGTCCTGGTGAATGGGCTTCTGGGCGATCACGGCGCGGCCATTCTTTGTGCCCGCGGGGATATGGCGCTTGATACTCCGATCGAAAGCGATTGCGCCTGTTTGCACGGTCTGATCAGCGCTCTGCTCACAGCAGCCCCCGGCACCCGCTTCATTCGGGATGCGACACGCGGCGGTATCGCAACCGTCCTGAACGAGATTGCCGAGGCGTCCCACGTTTCGATCGAAATCGAGGAGGGACGGACGCCGATCCGGGAGGAAGTCAAGGCGTTTTGCGAAATCTTAGGCCTCGATCCGCTCTACCTTGCCAACGAGGGCAAGATCGTCGCGGTCGTGCCCGCCGATCAGGCCGATGTAGCGCTTGCGGCGATGAGAGGCCATCCGCTCGGCGCGGATGCTGCCATGATCGGTCGAATTGGATCCGAGATCGAAGGTCGCGTCACCATGCGAACGACGTTTGGCGGGCGGCGGATTGTCGACATGCTCGTCGGCGAGCAGTTGCCGCGGATCTGCTAAAAGGAGAAGCGAGTGCACGAGCTCGGCATCACAAGGAACATCGTGGCCATCGTCTGCGACGCAGCGAAGGGCCGCAAGGTTCATCGCGTGACGCTGGAGATCGGGCAGCTTTCGGGCGTGATGGGTGAGGCCATCGAATTCTGCTTCGAGACGGTCGCCAAGGGCACGCCTCTTCAGGATGCGACCCTGGATATAAGGCAGATTGCCGGGCGTGCTCGATGCAACGAATGCGGATCGGAATTCGAGCAGGCGACCCTGTTTGCGCCATGCCATTGCGGATCGCGGCGTGTGAAGCGGCTACAGGGCGAGGAATTGCGGATCAGAAGCATGGAAGTTGAAGGGGAGGCGGTATGATGTGCGGACATTGTGGCTGTGGCGCGAAGGCGGGTGCAACGGTGATCAATCTTCAAACGGGCCAGGAGGCCACGCTTGCCCGAGAGGATGCGAGGGAAGGCGCGCATGAACATGTCCATGCACACGCCGAGGGCCATTCTCATTCGCACCCGCATCGGCATGATCATGAGCATGCCCACGACCATGATCACAGTCATGATCATCACCACCATGGTCATCACCGCCATGATCACGATCACCATGATCATTCGCATGGGGACGGGGCCGACCATGACCATGTTCACGACCACGCGCATGGGGGAGATGAGTCGCATGGACCAGGCGAACTGATCGAGCTGGAGGCTCGTATTCTTGCCAAGAACGACGCGCTTGCAGGCAGAAACAGAGCCTGGTTTGCAGGGCGGGAAATACTCGCATTGAATCTGGTGAGTTCTCCGGGCTCGGGAAAAACCGCGCTCCTGGAACGGACGATTCGGAATTTGCGTGAGAAGGTCGCCCTGTTCGTGATCGAAGGTGACCAGGCGACCGCAAATGACGGCGAGCGCATCCGTCGTGCCGGTGCGCCAGCCGTCCAAGTCAATACCGGGACGGGATGTCATCTCGAAGCCGACATGATCGCGCATGGGCTCTCCGAGCTCCGGCCAACCGCTGGTGCGATCGTAATGATCGAGAATGTCGGAAACCTCGTGTGCCCGGCCATGTTCGACCTCGGCGAACACGCCAAGGTCGCTATTCTGTCGGTGACGGAAGGTGAGGATAAACCCCTGAAATATCCTCACATGTTCCAGTCGTCTTCCTTGATGATCCTGAACAAGATCGATTTGCTGCCGCACCTCGACTTCGATGTCGCGTTAGCCGTCGCCAATGCGCGGCAAGTCAACCCGGACATCGATGTTCTCCAAGTCTCGGCGAAGACCGGCGAGGGCCTCGATCAATGGTACGATTGGATCAGGCGAGAGGCTCAGCACGCCCGGGATATGGTCTTTGCGTCTTAGCGGGCAGGTCGGTCATGATCGGTATCCTGGGAGTGGGGTTTCTGCTCGGCATGCAACACGCGCTCGAGGCCGATCACATTGCGGCCGTGTCGAGCATCGCTGCGCGCCGGATCAACGTCTTCGACATCGTCAAGCACGGCTTGACCTGGGGATTGGGCCACACGATCACGCTCTTCCTGTTCGGCGGAGTGGCTCTGCTGCTTGGACACGCCGTTCCCGAGCGGCTCTCGCTTCCGCTGGAGACCGCGGTTGGTGTCATGCTAATCGCACTTGGCGCTGACGTTCTGTGGCGCCTGTGGCGAGAACGCATCCATTTCCACCGACATAGCCATCAAAATGGTGCTGCTCACCTCCATCTGCATGCGCATCCCATCGAGGGTGCGCAGCACTTGAAGAGCTCTCATGAACACGTGCACGGGTTCCGCTGGCGTACACTTTTCGTTGGACTGGTGCATGGCATGGCTGGGTCGGCTGCCTTGCTCGTATTGACCGTGTCGCAAGCGAGCTCGGTTCGGGATGGTCTCATATATATGCTGTTGTTTGGAGTGGGGTCCATGATCGGCATGGCCGCGCTTTCGTCAGTGATCGCAGTTCCGCTGGCGATCTCTGCGCGTATGCTGACCTGCGTCAATCGAGCTCTACAGTTTGTTGTCGGGAGCGTGGCCATCGGGATCGGCGTGACCACCATCTATTCGACGGCATTGGCTGGATGATCGCTGCTTCCCTTCAGCGGCGTTCTTCTTGAGAACACCGCAACGAAATCGCAACGAATTGGGTGAAACAGGACGGAATGGCCTGCCATAGCAAGAAAGATCAACAACTTAAGCAATGTTCACAGCGTTCGAGATGCATTGATCGCAGGCTCCAATCTCTCATGTAACAAGCCTAGGAATTTCCTGTTCGACCAATCGCAACAATCGGGTGTTGCGTGTCCGCAATTTGAACTTACCCTTGGTCGCCACGGCGCTGCTCGGCTCGCACCCTGACAGACAAACCAGCCGTCTAGTCGTAATATGTGGCGCACCCGACACGATTCGAACGTGTGGCCTTCGCCTTCGGAGGGCGACGCTCTATCCAGCTGAGCTACGGGTGCCTACTGCTTACGCGAAATTTTTGCGAGAGTGAAGCGATGAACGTCAGTCCCGCAAGTCCATGCATTCCAATCCACTTTCCGCTCCCGCTTCTGCAAGAGCCGGCTTGACACGTGCCTTCAGAGGGCAGCGGCTGTCGTATTCCATCGGTTATCTAATTCATTCCGAAAAATCTGCGTTTTCTAGCCAGCGCGACTTGCCTTTCGCGTATCATTGCACTTTGATTCGCGAAGGCACTTTTATGGCGCGTAAGAATAATCAACCCTCTCTGGAAGAATTGTTTGAGCTCCCGGAAGACTATCTGCGTGGCCCGCAGTCTGAAGCACTTCGACCGGGATTGATTGAAGCGGTCGATAGAAAGACTAAGCAGGATCGACTGCTGAAGTTCTGGCCGAAGACCGGAACCACCGCCGATGAGGAGCTTCGCGACCTTTGGCGCCACGAGCGGCTTCAGGTCGATCGCATCATGAGCTACCCGGGCGCCGACGAGGTTTTCGCCGGCGTCGTTGCGATGATTGAGACGTCGGACACTTTTTGTATCGTGCATGAACCGGGATCGGTGCCCCTCGAAGGGAAGCTGAGGACAGCGCCGAAGCGGTTCTGGATGCGCAACCTGTCCGTTCCTGCACACCGCGTCGTCCTCTGGCAGAACCTTGGTCGGCTTGCGAAGGCATTGGGCATCCTGCACTCGCACGGACTTCTGCATGGCAGGATCGACAGCTATGCCGTCTTTACTGAAGGGGCGCAGGAGGCGGATTTCCGCCTAGGCGGCTTCGAATGGAGCCTAGTATTGGGCGAAGCGCGGACTGTTCACCCTCCGCTGCAACAGGTCCGCACCAAGATCCGACAGCTCACTTATTCCTATGCTCACGACTGGAAGGCGATTGCCTCGCTCTTCGCATCCTTCATCGGCATCGATCCGGGCGGATTGCGCAGAGCAGATCCCTATATCGACACGGACAACCCGATCGAATTAACGGACGGCGAAATTGATCTTCTGCGCCGGATGATCGATCCTGCACGTGAAGAGGTCGTCGAGGCGAAATCGGTCATCCGGTCAGTCCAAGTTCTCACGCGAGAGCTGGGCGGTCACCGCGAAACACGCGAATCCCGTCTGCTTCTCCTGTTTCGCCCAAACGACAAGATGGCCGAGACAATTTATACGCTGAGCGAAGAGAGCGTAGCCTTCGATGATATCCAGGCTCAACAGTCGTTCGTCGAAAGCGACCTGTCGAGTGGCGCCAGAATTGTCGCCCCTGCCGGCGACGACAACCCGGAGCGTCTCTTTCTGATAACCGATACGACGTCCTATCAGCTTCGCCGGTTCTCGGATTCGGGCGCTAGTACGTGGCAGGTTGCCACCGTCACGTCGATCATTGCCCGCGAGCCGGGCCGCGCATTTGGCAACAGCGAGATTCAGCCGATCCGGCATCCGGTCGAACTGGTCTCGAACAATAAGGAAGCGACCCGAAGATTGACCGAGCTGGGGACGGGAGCGCTGGAGTGGACGCTCTCTCTCGTCAAAGAGAAGTCTCACGAAGAAGACCCAGAGACGCGCACGCTCAGGCACGCGATCCTGCTGATCCAGGTTGTCGAGGCGTTGTTGCACGCCCTCGAAATTCTCCCGGTTGAGATCGTGGGCACGCGTTCCGAACGAGGGCGCGTCATACTTCAGATCGCGCCGCGTGAATCACCCAGAGACGATGTCGCTCGGAACGTCGGAGAGCGCAGCACGACCGACGTGATGGACAGGCTGTTCGAGAAGGACGACCAGGGTATCGACGTCGAGTGGCGATTGAGCAATTCAGGCGGCTTGGGCGGACGGGACGCGGGCGATGTCAGCCTGCGGTTCGAGTCCGTCGAAAAGGACCAGTCTGGACGCACCGTCTACGAATTCTCGGCTTTCGAGCTGCCCGCGGAAGACGACGGCCTGTTTCTGCGAAAATATGGCGATCACGGCACGGAAAGCCTGATCCGACGGCGGCTCAGAACCACGCGCGCGCTTGCAGAGCAGCGAGATCTCGTGACGCTGTTCTCCGATCCGAGGCGCAACAGCCGCCGCACTGACACCCCTCTTGCTAAAGACGAGTTCTACGAGGACCTGGACGAAGCAAAGCAGGGCGTTCTTGAGGACCTATGGACGCTCGAGCCGAGCTACTTCGTCGTCGGCCCGCCCGGCGTCGGCAAGACGAAGCTTGTCAGCGAAGTGCTGCGCCGAAAGGTGTCGGTCGACCCCGCGGCTCGCGTCCTTGTCTCAACGCAAAGCCATCAAGCCCTCGACCATATCCTGAAGGCGACGCGACGCGCGCTCAGCGGAAACGCAGATGATGTCATTATTGTCCGCTCGCCGGGACGTGACGACGCCGTGTCCACCGAGGCGGACGTCCGGCGAACAGCCCAAGATTATTTGAAACGCGTCCGCGCCTCAGATCGCTTCGCAGAAGCGCCGCTCGGCGTGCAGTCGGGGATTGCAGATCTTGAGAAGGCGTTTGCGCAAGACGGGTTCGGTACGGTCCAACGGCGCGATGCGCGGGATGCCGAAGGCATGCGGGCGTTGATCGCATTGGTCCTCGGATCGGCGAACCTGGTGTTTTCAACCAGCGCATCGGCGGACATCGAGCGGCTGATCGACGAATCCGCCCAATTCGACTGGGCCATTATCGAGGAGGCTGCCAAAGCGACTGGACCCGACCTGATCGCTCCGCTCTCATTGTCGGGGCGGCGTCTATTTATCGGCGATCACAATCAGCTTCCGCCGTTCGACACCGAACGCATGACCTCGATCCTCTCAGATCAGACAGCGCTGCGGAACGCGTTGATGAGTTCGGATGAGATGATTGGCCCGACATTTTTTGAATCGGGGCTTGAGGAGCTTCGCAAGGCCGCCGAGGACGACGACACGCTCGCCCAGGTCTCGCGCGCCGCGTTGCGGGCATTTGAACCATTCCGTGTTCTCGTCGAAGAAGATGAAAAGCGCAGAAGCGTGGTCGCTGGGACGCGGCGGTCAGTCTCAAGCGAATTGTTGGTCCAGCATCGTATGGACCCACAGATCGCGGAGTTGATTTCGCTCTGCTTCTATAAGGGACGGTTGAAGACTTCGGATCGCCGGACGAAGGAAGCGTCGCAACCCTTGCCGTTCACATTTGGCGAAGGATTCCCGACGTCTCCTCTCGTTTTCATCGACATGCCATATGTGAGCCGAACCGGAAAAGCTCCGCCGGTCGAATCCGGAAGGCCTCGATGGAGCAATGGACCAGAGGCGAGGGTCATCGTCGATTTGCTGGAGCGACTGCGTCTGCTTCCGCAAACTGGCGATCAGGAGGCGCCGTCGCTCGCCGTTCTCGCGCCCTATCGGGCGCAGGTCGATCGGATCGAGCGGCAGATCGAGGCGCTCAAGGCAAAAGGCGGCGATATCCTGCGCTTCAAGGGATTCGCCGAGAATGGACGAATTTGCGGGACCGTTGACGCGTCACAAGGTTCGGAGGCCGATCTGGTCCTTGTGTCGTTGGTTCGAAACAATCCCCGAACAGGGGTACCGGCGCTCGGCTTCTTGCGCGATCGGCGCCGTATGAACGTGTTGCTAAGCCGAGGCCGCCAGCAACTCGTTCTCGCCGGATCGCTGGAGTTCCTGAGGGAAAGCTCCCGGCATGCAACGAAGGATCCGAAAGACGAACTGTCGTTTGTCGTGACGTTCCTCGAAACGATCGAGGCGTTGCGCAAGCAGCAGGCCCAACGGGGCGGGCCAGCCGCGACCATCATCACTCCCGCGGAATTGCTTCGGAGGGCCCGATGAGCGTCGTTGTGGCGATACCGATCCGCCGGGTTTCGACGCGAGCGGTGATTGAGAAAGGCCGTGGCTGGAGCGCACTCGACGAATTCGTCTTGTGGTCCTTGTCGCGCGAAGCGATGTCGGCGACCCGTCTGGCCGATGATCTCGATATCCCGCGGCGCGTCATCCTGGAGATCATCGTCCGGATGATGAGGTTTCGGCTGCTTGAGGCGGTCTTGATCGACGGCTTTCCGGCATTTCAGACGACGGCGTTTGGTGCGGCCGTGGTCGCGGGCGGATCAGAGATTCCAACTGACAAGCAGCGGGTCACGCGAAACGTCTCATTCGTTTACGATACGATCACAGGCACCGTATTTTCGAGACGAGACGTTGCGGGCAAACGCGCCGGCGTCATCCTTTCGCTGCGGCAAAAAGGAATCGACGTCCGCGATATCGAGGTCCGCGGCGCGCTTCCCAAAACAACCCCTCAGGAAAACTTTGCCCGTATCCAAAAGGTCCTTCGTGAAGACGAGAAGCTGCTGTTCTTTGACGGCGACACATTCGTCGAACGACAGAACGAGTTCATGCTCATTGTGGTGGACGGCGCGTCGATGCGGAACCTGCCGGATCGTGCGCCTGAGTCTCTCAAGCAGGAAATCGCTCGCGTTGCGGCATCGACGGACGGTGTGAGGCCGGTTGTTGTTGCGTCCCATATCCAGGACGAACCCGAAAAGGTTCTACCAGATCCAATCACGGTTGCGTTTGAAGCGGATGACCTCATTTTTGGAGGTGACGCGCATCGTGAACGGCTCAAGCGGATTCTCGGAAGAGCGAGGCGGCGAATATTCCTTCACTCGACATTCCTGCGGCTTGGAGGCTTCACAAGATGGCTCGACGAAATCCGCGACGCAGTCCGTCGGGGCGCCAAGATCGATCTGTTCTGGGGGGCAGGGGCGCCGGACAATCCGAATGAAAAGGCGTTCCTGCAGGCCGCAGAGATATCGAAACTCGTCGCCGCCGACGAACTCCTTCGAGAGCGGGTCCGTATCCACCTCCGGTCGACCGGCTCCCATTCCAAGCTGATTATTGCTGACGACGGAGACGAGGGATACGTCGCGGTCGTCGGTTCCTGCAATTGGCTATACACGTCGTTCGATCGGTTCGAGCTGTCGTGCGAATTCAGAGACCCGCGCCTCATCGCGGAAATCGCCGAGGCCTTCGGCGCGATGGTGGCTCGGCCGGGATTCAAGCCGGAGATCGGGACCGAACTCTATATTCTGGCACGTTCGCTGCGACGGCGGCCTGAAAGCACCGGACATCATCGCGCTCGGGTGATCGCGGGACAAGCGCATGAGGCGATACTGCGTGAGGCCAGCGGCAGCCGGCCGAGCCGGTTCCTGGTTGCAAGTGACAAGTTCGGAAACTCGGCCTTCGCCAATGCTATCATCCCGGCCGAGGTTGCTGCGGCCACCGCTCGCACCGAGCCGGTTGTCATCTATGGAAGCACGGCCGGATTGGTAAGTGGTCCGATCGCCGCTGGAATGACGTTCGACGTGCGCGAACGCGGTGTTCGCCTGCTTCGAATTTCAGAAGGCTTCCATGCGAAATTTCTTCTGTGGGGCGACGATGACATCGTCGTCACCAGCATCAACTGGTGTTCGTGGACGTCGCCCCCGGATGCGCCCTTCGGTGAGATCGGCGTGCATATATCGCGACCAGGCTTGGCGCGGCAGCTCGCGGAGCGCCTGCCTCTGATCTGGTCACAGCTCTAACTCAATGAGGGGAAATTAGGTGGCATCCGTCGCACGATATGTCGTTGAACGGTCGCCGGATCAAGTCCGGCTTGCTTTCAAGAGCGTCCTCGATATTTGCAAAGCGAAGGATATCGCCAGCGTGACGTTGGTGATACCACAGAAGGGAGGCTTCGATCGAACTATCGTGGCCGAATTCCTCGGACCAAATATCGTAAAGGCGCTGGTAAAGGGGCAGGCCGTTTCGATTGCCCAGGGCGTCCAGATGAAACTAGAGAGTGCTCAGACCTTCCGGGGAAGCTGGTCACAGGGGCTGCTGATTGGTGCGCACATCTCGGCCAAAGACATGAACAAGCTTGACGACTCGATAGGAGCGCAAGCGATCGTCTATCTTCCGTGGAACGACACCGAGGGCAAAGAGTGGCAAGCGACGTGGGATGCTCAGACAATGGGAACAACCACTGCGCCGGCGCCGGCCGGCAGTTTGCCGGGCCCCGTGGAGGAGGCGCTGCAGAGCCTGACTCAAGCCATCAATTTGGGCACTGGTCTCGGCCATCCGTCAGACAAGAAACATGCAGAGCGCACATTCGCGCGACTTCGTCACGAAGGTCACTCGTTCGACCCTGTTGAAATTCGGCGTTGGGCTCAGCGGAACGGCTGGGCATCGAAGGCGGCTGCCGACCTCGAAGCAGTCGCTCGCAAGTCGACTCGGTAGCGCGCCACTGTGCGAGACAATTGGTTATCGGAAGGGGAATAGTACTGTGACAGCCGCCCTCGATGGCCAAATTCGCGATGGCCGCCATCATATGCAGGTCCGCGTCTATTTCGAGGATACGGACGCCGGACAGATTGTTTATCACGCGAATTTTCTGCGCTTCATGGAGCGCGGCAGAACGAATTACTTGCGCCTGCTCGGGACCAATCAGCAAGAACTGCTCAATGAAGCGCGGGACGATGTACCGGGCTTCGCCTTCGTTGTCCGCTCAATGACAATCGATTTTCTAAAGCCGGCAGTCCTGGACGACCTGCTTGATGTCGTGACAGTCCCGCAAGAGGTAAGGGGCGCTTCGATTGGTTTGTTACAGGAATGCAGGCGTGGGGAGGATCTTCTGGTCACGGCCCGCGTACGCGTGGCCTTTATCTCAAACGGAAAAGCACAGCGCATCCCGAAGTCGCTCCGGCTTGCTATGGAAAGGGATTGTTAAATCTACCCGTTCGTTTAAACTGTAGCCTTCCAACGACCCAATGAAATCAAGCCGTTAGACTTCTGTTGCGAGATCGTCAAACCAGCGTTCTCCGGCATCGTCTATCACGCCAACTATCTGCGTTACATGGAGCGCGGGCGGA
>CAZQMD010000128.1:0-13370 GCA_964594185.1 uncultured Afipia sp.
AGGAAGACGGCGACCGCTTCATCGAGATCTGGAATCTCGTGTTCATGCAGTTCGACCAGATTGCCCCCGGCAATCGCGTCTCGCTGCCGAAGCCCTCGATCGACACCGGCATGGGCCTTGAGCGCATCGCCGCAGTGCTTCAGGGCAAGCACGACAACTACGACATTGATCTGTTCGTTGCGCTGATCCGCGCGATCGCCGATCTGACTGGCGCCGATCCGCAGGGCGAACAGAAGGCGTCGCTGCGCGTGATCGCCGACCATTTGCGCGCGTCGTCGTTCCTGATCGCGGACGGCGTGCTGCCGTCGAACGAAGGCCGCGGCTATGTGCTGCGCCGGATCATGCGCCGTGCGATGCGTCACGGGCAGTTGCTGGGTGCCAAAGAGCCGCTGATGTATCGCCTCGTGTGGGCGCTGGTGCGCGAGATGGGTCAGGCCTATCCCGAACTGGTGCGCGCCGAGAACCTGATCGAGGAAACGCTGAAGCTGGAAGAAACCCGCTTCCGCAAGACGCTGGATCGCGGCCTGACCATTCTCGACGAGAAAAGCGCGTCCCTTAAAAAGGGCGACATGTTCGACGGCGAGACCGCGTTCACGCTGTACGACACCTATGGCTTCCCGCTCGATCTGACACAGGATGCGCTGCGCAACCGCGGCATCGGTGTCGATATTGCGTCGTTCACCGATGCGATGGAGCAGCAACGCAAGAAGGCGCGCGCCGCGTGGGCGGGATCGGGCGATACCGCGACCGAGAACATCTGGTTTCCGCTGCGCGAGAAACTCGGCGCGAGTGAGTTTCTTGGCTACGACACTGAAATCGCCGAGGGCGTCGTCACCGCTCTGGTGAAGGACGGCAAGGAGATCGATAGCGCCAAGGCCGGCGACAGCGTCGCCATCGTCATGAACCAGACGCCGTTCTACGCCGAATCCGGCGGTCAGGTCGGCGATACCGGTGTTCTGACCGGCGATGGCGTGCGGGTGCGGGTTACCGATACGCAGAAGAAGGCAGGCGATCTTTACGTGCATCTCGGCACCGTCGAGCAGGGCACTGTGAAGCTCGACACGCCGCTGCAACTCGAAGTCGATCATGGACGCCGCACGGCGATCCGCGCCAATCATTCGGCAACACATCTTCTGCATGAAGCGTTGCGTCAGGTGCTGGGCGATCATATCGCGCAGCGCGGCTCGCTGGTCGCGCCGGAGCGGCTGCGCTTCGATTTCGCGCACAACAAGCCGATCACGCCCGAGGAACTGCGCCGTATCGAGGACATCGCCAACGACGTGGTGCTGGAAAACGGCGAAGTCGTCACCCGCTCGATGGCGATCGACGATGCGCGTGAATCCGGCGCGCGTGCGCTGTTCGGTGAGAAGTACGGCGACGAAGTGCGCGTGGTCTCGATGGGCAGTTCGGCCCGCGAGGGCGCGGCGAGCAACGCACTCGGCTGGTCGGTCGAACTGTGCGGCGGCACCCATGTGAAGCGCACTGGCGACATCGGCTTGATTTCGGTGACCGGTGAGAGCGCCGTGGCCTCCGGCGTCCGCCGCATCGAGGCGCTGACCGGCAACAACGCGCGTCACGCAGTGAATGCCACGATTCACACAGCGAAGACAGCGGCTGCCGAACTGAAGACAACATTGGACGATCTGCCGGCGCGTGTTGCGGCGCTGATCGAAGAGCGCAAGCGGCTTGAGCGTGATCTATCGGATGCGCGCCAGAAGCTCGCGATGGGCGGCGGTGCGGCAGCAGGCGGCGCGAGTGCCTCGTCGGATATCCGCACCATCGGTGACGTGAAATTCCTCGGCCGTGCCGTGCAGGGCACCGAGATCAAAGATCTCAGGAGCCTCGCCGATCAGGGCAAGAAGCAGCTTGGTTCCGGCGTCGTTGCGTTCGTTGCGACAAGCGAAGACGGCAAGGCGAGCGTCGTCGTCGGCGTGACGCAGGACCTGACCTCGCGCTTCAGCGCAGTCGATCTGGTGCGCAAGGCCTCCGAGGTGCTGGGCGGCAAAGGTGGCGGCGGCAAGCCCGACATGGCGCAGGCCGGTGGTCCCGATGGCGCGAAGGCGGGCGATGCGCTGAAGGCGATCGAAGCCGCGATGGGGGCGTAATGGCGAACTTTTTTGGAGCGCCTCGTTTCGGAATGGTACCAGTATCAGCAGTATTTTGTCTTACAGAACGTCAATGTTGGGCGGCGAGCAAACGGTGGCTATGAGACCGAGCTTGATGTCGTTGCATTTAGCCCTACACGAAAGAAGATCATCCACTTCGAGACGTCGACGGATGCAGATACTTGGGAACGCAGGGAAGAGCGGTACAAAAAGAAATTTGAAGCAGGCAGGAAGTACATCCCATCACTGCTTTCACTTGAAAGTGGTGATGGATACGATTTCAAACAGATCGCGCTTTTCGTGTTTGCATCTAGCGCGAATGTATCCAGTGTTGGTTCCGGTCAAGTCATGTCCATCAATGATTTAATGACAGAAATAAAAAGCGATCTGCGCACTAAAAAAGTCGCTCAGGCTGCTGTGCCTGAACAGTTCTCATTGGTTCGCGCGATTCAATTTTCAGTACAATTTGGAAATCAGGTATCCAATATTCGGTGAGTGCGGCGATGCGTCACGAATAACTGTCTGGCATCGCGCATCCTCATGCGGCAAAATGCGGCATGCATCACAATACTCCCTTGATTTCGACGGTCGTCGTCGGCCTCGTGCTGGCTTTTATTCTCGGAGCGATTGCTCAGCGGTTGCGCGCGTCACCCCTTGTTGGCTATCTCGTCGCCGGCGTGCTGATGGGGCCATTTACCCCCGGCTATGTGGCGGATCAGAACATCGCCAACGAGCTTGCTGAAATCGGCATCATTCTGTTGATGTTCGGTGTCGGTCTGCATTTCTCGCTCAAGGACCTGTTGTCGGTGCGGGCCATCGCCGTTCCCGGCGCTGTGGTGCAGATCGCCGTCGCGACACTGCTCGGCATGGGTCTTGGCTGGGCGCTTGGCTGGCCGATCGGCGGCGGGCTGGTGTTCGGTCTCGCGCTGTCGGTCGCAAGTACCGTCGTGCTGCTGCGCGCTCTGCAGGAGCGGCGGCTGGTGGACACCGAACGTGGGCGGATCGCGGTCGGCTGGTTGATCGTCGAAGATCTCGCCATGGTTTTGACTCTGGTGCTGTTGCCCGCGCTCGCCGGGCTGCTGAAAGGCGAGGGCGCCAACGGCCTCAGCGCCTATGCGATGGCGCAGCCGGTGCTCCTCACGCTCGGCAAGGTCGCGGCCTTTGTCATCTTCATGCTGGTGGTCGGCCGCCGCGTGATCCCATGGATTCTGCACTATGTCGCGCATACCGGCTCTCGTGAGTTGTTTCGTCTCGCGGTGTTCGCGATTTCGCTCGGTGTCGCGTTCGGCGCCGCGCTCCTGTTCGATGTGTCCTTCGCGCTCGGCGCGTTCTTCGCCGGCATGATCCTGAGCGAATCCGAACTCAGCCAGCGCGCTGCGAACGAAACGCTGCCGCTGCGCGATGCGTTCGCGGTGCTGTTCTTCGTGTCGGTCGGCATGCTGGTCGATCCGGCGATCATTCTGCGCGAGCCGCTGCCGCTGCTGGTTACCGTCTTCATCATCATTTTCGGAAAGTCGGTTGCGGCCTTTGCCATCGTGCGTGCCTTCGGTCATCCGACGTCGACCGCACTGACGATCTCAGCCAGCTTGGCCCAGATCGGTGAATTCTCTTTCATTCTGGTCAGTCTCGGCGTCAGCCTTGCGCTGCTGCCGGATCGCGGCCGCGATCTCGTGCTGGCGGGCGCGATCATCTCGATCATGCTGAACCCGTTGTTCTTTGCGCTGCTGGATCGTTACGAGGCGAAGAAGCAGGCTGAACAGGATGCGGCTGCAGCGGCAGAGTCTGCGGATGAAACGGCTGCAGCGGCCGTCGCGGAAGCAGCGAAGAAGAGGCCTGCTCGCGTCGAGCTGCCGGTCTCCACGCTGACCAATCATGTCGTGCTGGTCGGATATGGACGCGTCGGGAGCGTTGTCGGCGCGTCATTAAAGCAGGGGGGCGTGCCGCTGCTCGTTATCGAGGACAATCCCGGATGCCTCGAAAAGCTCGCCCAGGCAGGGATCGAGAAGATTACGGGCAACGCGGCTGCCCCGGGAATGCTGGTTGCCGCAAATCTGGAAGCCGCGCGCGGACTGATCGTTGCGATTCCCGATGCCTTCGAGGGCGGGCAGATCGTCGCCAAAGCGCGCGCGATCAGCGGCACATTGCCGATCATTGCGCGCGCGCACTCGGAGGAAGAGATCGCCCATCTCAAGCATCACGGTGCGAATTTCGTGATCATGGGCGAGCAGGAAATTGCCAAGGCCATGATCGCTCAGATCGGTGTGACGGCTTCATGATACCTTTGCAGGCGACCGTATTCGGCCTGTTGTTACTGCAACGCCACAGCTTCTCCCCGGAATCGGAGCTAAGTTGGTGAAATAATAAAAAGAGTACTGGGGCCACGCGTGAAACGATTGTTATTTTGGGTTGGTATTTTCGCAGCCATTTCCATTCCGGCGGCATCGGCAGCAGATCTTGCGCCGCGCATTTTCACCAAGGCACCACCGTCGCCTGACAATTGGTCGGGCGGTTACGTAGGCATCAGCGGCGGCGGAGGTTTTGGTCATTCGAACCAAACCGACCTTGGCGGCCCTGGACTCGGCGGAGGCGGCGGGGGTGGTGGCGGCGTCGGTGACGGAAGTTATTCGGTCAACGGCGGCCTTCTCGGCGGGACGATTGGTTACAACTGGCAAGCCGGGCGCTGGGTTTACGGTTTTGAAGGTGACTACTCTTGGGCCGATGTCAGTGGCCGCTCCGACACGTGCGGATTGTCGGCAGGTAATCCTCACCCCTGCGGCACCAAGCTAAGTTCGCTGGGCACTTTGCGCGGCCGAGTGGGCTATGCCGCCGGCGCAACGGGCAACTGGTTGTTGTACGCGACAGGCGGTCTTGCCGTCGGTGAAGTGGGCGGCTGGGATGCGCTGATGCCGGCGTCCGGCGGCATGTTGCGCGCCGGCTGGACGGCCGGTGCCGGCGTCGAAACCGTGATTGCGCCAAAATGGACCGTGAAGGCCGAGTATCTCTACGTCGATCTCGGCAAGGCTCAATTGTTCGATATTCAGCCCGGCATACCGGAAACAGTCAGCTTCAACGCCCATATCATCAGGGCCGGTATCAACTACAAGCTTCCTGCAGGCAATACGTCCGTCGCCAGCTTCCCGGGTGAACCCGCGCGCAACTGGACTGGGTTTTACGTCGGTGGTCATGTCGGCGGCAGTTCTGTGGGCTCCAATTTGGCGTTCCAGCAGGATGACGGAGGCTGGTGGACCAATGGAGGCTCGGGCGTTGTGCCGATCCGGGGCGAGACCGCCTTGCTCGGAGGCGCACAGGCCGGATTCAACTATCAACTCGGTTCGATTGTGGCCGGTGTCGAAGGCACCTGGTCCGCACTTAATCTCAAGACAGCCGTCGTCAGCCCGTTTTACCCGGACTCAGATGGCTTCTCACGGAAGGTCACCGGTCTCTATACAGTTGCCGCGCGGCTCGGCGTGACTTGGGATCGTGTGCTGTTTTATGGCAAGGGCGGCTGGGCGGGCGGTGAGATTGAAGTAGCTGGAACCTCAACGGCCGGACCGACCACATGGACGCCCGGTAGCAAGAGCAGGAGCGGTATCGTTGTCGGCGGCGGTATGGAGTACATGGTGACACACAACCTGATCGCGGGCATCGACTACAATCATATCGATCTTGGACGGTCGAACTACGCGGCGTTCAACGTGGGCGATAATAGCGCGACTATCACCTCGGTCGATGATCGCACCAAGGTGGATAGCGTCGTCGGCCGTTTGAGCTACAAGTTCGATCCTTCATTAGGGTTTGGCCACCGCTGAAGGGGCCCGGCCCCGAAAAATTTCATTGCAAGACTTAAGTGCAAACATCAAGGCGCGGAGAAATCCGTGCCTTGATGTTTGTATGTGCGGGTTGCGATCACAACGCGAGATGCTTCTCGCGTGATCCAATCAGGTCGCGGATGCCCGCTGTGATCGGAGCAGGCCGGTGCGTGGACTGATCGGTGTTGACCCAGACCACTTCGCCGGTCGCCATCAGGTCTGCGCTGTCCTTGAGGAAGATCGCCAGCTCGAAGGTCATGCTTGAACTGCCGATCCGGGCGACGCGCGCGCCGACCTCGATCTCCGCATCGAAAAGGATCGGCGCTTTGTATTCCACCACGGCCTTCACCACGTGGAAATCCATGCCGGTCTTCTTGGCATCGCCATACTGGTCGTAGCCGAGCGCGCGAAAATATTCGGTGATCGCGGTGTCGTAGAACGTCAGATAGTGCGCGTTGAACACCACGCCCTGACCGTCGATCTCCGAATAGCGGATACGAAACGGGTGAAAGAAGCTGAACTGGTCGCGGGTCATGTCCGGCATTCCATTTCTTTGAAGTTCACAAGCAAACGGCGCAGACACTGTCTGCGCCGTTGAAGATCAGGCGGTAAGGCGTTGTGCCTTGCCTTACGCAGCCATCGCCTTGGTCAGGTTTTCCGCCACCTTGTCGAGGAATCCGGTGGTCGAGAGCCAGCGCTGATCCGCGCCGACGAGCAGCGCCAGATCCTTGGTCATGTAACCGGCTTCGACTGTCTCGACGCACACCTTTTCCAGCGTGTCTGCGAACTTCGCCAGTTCGGCATTGTTGTCGAGCTTGGCGCGATGGCCGAGGCCACGCGTCCAGGCGAAGATCGACGCGATCGAATTGGTCGAGGTTTCCTTGCCCTTCTGGTGCTCGCGGTAGTGACGGGTCACGGTGCCGTGGGCTGCTTCCGCTTCCATGGTCTTGCCGTCCGGCGTGAGCAGCACGGAGGTCATCAGGCCCAGCGAGCCGTAGCCCTGCGCCACGGTGTCGGACTGCACGTCGCCGTCGTAGTTCTTACAGGCCCAGACGTAGCCGCCCGACCACTTCATCGCCGCTGCCACCATGTCGTCGATCAGGCGGTGCTCGTAGGTGATCCCCTTGGCGTCGAAGTCCTTCTTGAATTCGTTGTCGAACACCTCCTGGAAGATGTCCTTGAAGCGGCCGTCGTACTGCTTGAGGATCGTGTTCTTGGTCGAGAGGTAAACCGGATAGCCCTTGGCAAGGCCGAGGTTCATCGACGAACGCGCGAAATCGCGGATCGAATCGTCGAGGTTGAACATGGCAAGCGTCACGCCTGCGCTCGGCGCCTTGAAGACTTCGCGCTCGATCACCTTGCCGTCGTCGCCGGTGAATTTCAGGGTGATGGTGCCCGGTGTCGGGAACTTGAAGTCGGTGGCGCGGTACTGGTCGCCGAAGGCATGACGGCCGATGATGATCGGCTTGGTCCAGCCCGGCACCAGACGGGGCACGTTGCGGCAGATGATCGGCTCGCGGAACACGACGCCGCCGAGGATGTTGCGGATGGTGCCGTTCGGCGACTTCCACATTTCCTTGAGGCCGAATTCCTTCACGCGGGCTTCGTCCGGGGTGATAGTGGCGCACTTCACGCCGACGCCGTGCTTCTTGATCGCATTGGCGGCGTCAATGGTGACCTGATCGTTGGTCTTGTCGCGGTATTCCATCCCCAAGTCGTAGTATTCGAGGTTCACATCGAGGAACGGGTGGATCAGCTTGTCCTTGATGTACTGCCAGATGATCCGGGTCATCTCGTCGCCATCGAGTTCGACGACGGGGTTGGTCACCTTGATTTTTGCCATGGGGGATCGGGCCTTAATATTGGGGACGGAGAGGGCGAGAGAACCGCAACCGGTTCCGTAGCGAGGCTATAGCACCCGCCTTGGCGGGCTGGAAGGCAACGCACCTGAGACTTTCTGACATGCCGGACTTTATCGCGTTTCGCGCCCGGATTTTCGAACAATTCCACGCCCTGAATCCGGATGCGTCCGTCGCTCAAACGGGCTTGCCGGACACCTCTCAGACCCGAAACTATCCGCGACTTCTGCCGGGCGTGATTTTGGCGACTGGCGACCTGCGGACAGGCACCGCGATTTGCGCCTCGCGTTCTGCGTGAGATTCAAACGAATCGGTAACCCTATTGATTTATATGGATAATTTCAACGAAGCCAGTCCGGGATTGAATCAGTTTCTCCGGCTCCTGATTCAATCTCTTCACAGCTTGAATCAAAATCTTCACAGACTGATTCAAGAGGTCCGCAAGGCGGCTCCCGACACTCAGAGGTTGATTCAAAATCTTCAGAGCCTGAATCAATATCGCCGTGATTTGCTTCAACCTGTCCTGACTCAAGATGTTCAGGTCTTGAATCGGACGCTGAGCCAATCCATCGCAAAACCGGGATCTATCGTGATTTCGGGCTGAAAGGTCCGGGCGGTGCCTTGGTAATCAGCGCTGTGAAAAGCAGCCCGGCGATTGCAAAGCCGAAGGTGAGCCAGAAGCCGTCGATATAGGCCAGCACGTTGGCCTCGCGCTGAACGATCCCCGCCAGTTTGCCTATGCTGCGCCCGAGTGCGGTGCTCGTGCCATGGCTGGCAAAGTAGCCCGACAGTTTCGCCAGAAGATCCTGCACCTGATCCTTCGCCTGCGTCACATGCTGGCCGATCAGGTTGGAATGCACCTGTTCGCGCACCCGCAGCCATGTGCCCATCAGCGCGATGCCGATTTCAGCGCCGCCCAAGCGCATGATCTGGATATAGGCAGCGAATGCGGTGGCTCGTGTCGGATCGGAATTGGCGAGTGCGATCAGGATGATCGGCAGAAGTGTGAAAGCCTGGCCGACGGACTGCAGCAGCACGATGGGGATGAAGTCCTCGAGCGCCCATGCATGGGTGACCTGGGTTCCGAGCAAAGCCGCTGCCGCAAAGGTGAGCAGGCCCAGGACTAGCAGGATCCTGACGTCGAACCGTCGTACCATCCAGATCGACACCGGAAAGGTGATCGCCATCGGCAGCACGCCATAGACCAGCAGGAGGCGGCCGGTCTGTTCTGGACGAAGCTGCGCCACCGTGGAGAGGAAATTCGGCACCAGCGACGAGTTGGACAGGCTGGTCAGGGTGTAGAGCAGGATCACCACCAGCGCGAAACCGATATTGCGCGAGAGCAGCACATTGGCGTGAGCCCATGGGTCTTGGACCAGTGTCTCGTTGATGAAAAACGCCACGATCAACGCCGCGCCGCTTGCCAGCAGCGCCACGACGGTTCCGGACCCGAGCCAGTCCAGCCGGTTGCCCTGATCGAGGCCGGCATAGACCATGGCAATCCCGGTGCCGAGCAGCAGCATGCCGCCCCAATCCGCGGTTTCGAGCAGCGCCGTGTTGACCGGATCGCGCGGCGCGCCGAGATAAACGAGGATCGCCATCAGTACGGCGATGATCGCGTCCTGCCAATAGAGCCACTGCCAGCCGAGATGATCGACATAGAAACCGACCAGCGCGGGGCCAAAGTTGAGTGAAAAGCCGACGCGCAGGGCGTAGATCCCGATTGCAGGCACCCACCACTGTATCGGGAGGTTGCGGAAAATGATCATCAGCGTGGCAGGCACGAAGGTGCCGAGCAGCAGGCCGTGCAGGATGGTGAGGCCCATCAGCGTCGGGTAATCGCGGACAAAGGGCAGAATCAGCGAGATCACCGCAAACAGGATACTTGGTGCACCGAGAATGCGGCGCAGGCCGAACACGGTAGCAAGCCAGGCGACCGCCGGGGCAATGAAGATCTGCGACGCGGTCGATGCGGTGGAGAGCCACGCGCCTTCGTCGAAAGAGAGGGAAAAGGCGCCCTTGAGGTCGGGCAGCCCGATGGAAAACATCCGGCTGTCGATATTCGCCATCGATGCGCCCAGCAGCACGGCTGCGACGGCCAGCAGCGGGAAATGAACCGGCTGGCCGGTCGAAACCGGCCCGCTGGCGATGATTTTAGTTTCCGCCACCGGGCATGGCTCCAGCGGTATTGGCTCCAGTCGTCTTGGCTCCGGCGTTCGATGGGGCAGTCGATCCTTCGGTATTTATCCGTGTTTCCGCAGACATGCCGGGCAGCAGGTTGTCGAGCAACGGCTGTCCCTTGTCGAATTCGATCCGGACCGGAATGCGCTGCACGACTTTGGTGAAGTTGCCGGTGGCGTTATCCGGCGGGAGCAGCGCGAACTGCGATCCGCTGGCCGGTGAGACGCGCGCAACGCGGCCACGCAGGGTCTGGCCGGGGAAACTGTCGATCGTGATCTCCACTGGCTGGCCCGGCTTGACGCGGGTCAACTGGGTCTCCTTGTAATTGGCAATCACATAGACATTCGGCAGCGGCACGACGTTGAACAGGTTGCTGCCGATGTTGACATAGTCGCCGGGCTGAACCTGTCGTGCGCCAACGATGCCGTCGAAGGGCGCCACGATGCGCGTGTAACCGAGCTTGAGTTTTGCCGCTTTTAGGGCGGCCTGCGCAGCCAGAACGTCGGCGGCGCGCTGTTTCTTTGTCCCGGCCAGCACTTCGAGTTGATGCTTTTGCGCGGCAATCACAGCGCGGCTGGCGCGGACATCGGCGTCGGCCTTGGCAAGGGCCGCGGTGGCCTGTTCGAGCCGCTGGCGTGTGAAGGCCGGACTCTGGAGCAGGCCGTGCTGGCGGTCATATTCCTGCTGTGCCTCGACCTGTATCGCTTCGGCGGACGCGCGCTGCGCCTCGGATTGCGCGATGGTGGCGTATTGAAGTTCGACCTGATTGGCGAGGTTGTCGAGTGCGGCCTGCGCACCGGCCACCGCGGCCTCCGCCTGCGCGACCTGCGCCTCGTAGTCGGCTGGATCGATCTCGACCAGCAGGTCTCCGGCCTTGACGCGCTGATAGTCGCGGACAGCGACGGTTTTCACTTCACCGGCGACCCGGCTGCTGAGTTGCGAAACTTCGGCGCGGACATAGGCATCGTTGGTTGTCTGGATCGTGGCGCTGCTGATCCAGTGATCCCAGCGCACGGTCGCCAGCACCACGAAAGCGGCGGCCGCGATGACGCATGCGACTGGAATGGCCAGCCGGCGGAGGGTGGAATTCGCAGGCGGTTTATCCGGACCGGGTGCGGCGTTAGCCGCAGGAGCGGGGGGCGTGCTGGTTGTGTCTGTCTGAGCCAAGGGTCACCTCGTCCAGAAGTACTACCTCAATCGGCCGCCGGAATTCAAAACCCGATGGTCACGGTTCCGGCATTCCTGCGTTGCGACCCATTCTGCCGTTTTCGATCCATCTGAGAAAAGGTCTTGACCTTGTCGGCGTCAACTGCGTTACGGCAGGGGGAATTATGACATGCAAAAGCAGAGACAATGACCGGCTCAGGCACCGATAAAACCAAGACGCGCAAGGAATTGGACGGCCCCATCGTGGTGCTGGTCGAACCGCAGCTTGGCGAGAACATCGGCATGTGCGCGCGCGCCATGGGAAATTTCGGGCTGACGCGGCTGCGCATCGTCAAGCCGCGCGATGGCTGGCCCAACATGGCCGCGCAGCGTGCCGCTGCCGGCGCCGATCACATTCTCGATAAGGTGGAGTTGTTCGACACGGTCGAGGCGGCGGTGGCGGATTGCTCGCTGCTGTTTGCGACCACGGCGCGGGCACACGATCAGGCCAAACCCGTCGTCGGACCGGAGGAGGCCGCTCGCCAAATTGTCCATGAGACGGCCGAGAGCGGCACCACGGCGATCATGTTCGGACGCGAACGCTACGGTCTGGAGAACGACGAGGTCGCGCTCGCCAATCGCATCATCACGTTTCCGGTCAATCCGGGCTTTGCGTCGCTCAACCTGGCGCAGGCGGTGCTGCTGATGGGCTACGAATGGTTCAAGCTAGCCACGTCCAACGCATTGCCCTTCGCGATGCCTGAGCGTTCCGAGCGGGCCTCGAACCATCAGATGCAGGCGTTTTTCGACAATCTCGTGAACGAACTGGACAAGGTCGAATTCCTGCGGCCGCCTGAAAAGCGCGACACCATGCTGGTGAACATGCGCAACATCTTCACCCGCATGGAGCCGACCAAGCAGGACATGCACACGCTGCACGGCGTGGTGATGGCCATTGCCGAGGGCCGCAAAGGCCCTGCAAAAGGCGGGATACTCGACGGCAATGAGGCGACCAGGCTGCGCGCGTTGCTGGCTGAACAGTCCGACGGACGCACACCATCCGACAGCGGCGGCACCGTGCGGGGACTGGCCCGGCTGCTGCGGCGGAATCCGACCGATGCCGAACGCATTCTGTGGAAGGCCCTGACCACGGACCGCCGTTTCGCATCCCACTTCAAGCGGCAGACCCCGGTGGGGCGTCATATTCCGGATTTCGTGTCGTTCACCAAACGCATCGCGATTGAACTGGTGAATCCGGCCGAGACGGAAACGATTGTGCGGGACCGTGCAGTCCGCAGCGAATGGCTGGAAGCGCGCGGCTATCGCATCTGCCTCATCGAGGCGGTCAATGTGGAAGCCGATCTTGCCGCGCAGCTCGATCGACTGGCAGCGATCGCCTGACCCCTTCGCTTCTGCAATATCGAATCTTGTTCTGCTCCGGGATTAAAGCGGGCTAGTGTCCCGAATCCGACGTTCGCCTCGTTTCGCAGCACTTTCCGTAGCGAACGTCGGATTCGAATGGACACTAGCAAAATATAATTCTGGTGTGGTTTTGGTTTCGCAAGTCCGCAAACGAAGCGTGGTTGAAGCATCAAGCGGACTTGCTAAACCACCACACCAGGCAAGGGTTGCTACAAACGCGCCAACTAAAAAATCTTCAAAGGGAGCTTCCATATGCGTTCACTTGGTTTTGCGGCACTGACGGCTGCTGCAATCGCTATCGCCGGTCCGGCTCATGCCCAGGCACCGCAGGTTGAGAAGAATGTGTCGATGGCGATGGCCATGGCCATCATTCAGGGCACCATCGAGCAGTGCACCAAGGATGGTTACAAGGTCTCCGTCACGGTCGTCGACAAGGCCGGCAATGTCGCGGCGCAGGTGCGCGGCGACGGCACCAATCCGCACACCATGGAGTTCAGCCGTCTCAAGGCCTACACCTCGCGCACGCGCGGCCAGACCTCGCTCGAATTCATGAAGCTGACTGAGAAGCCTGAAACCGCCTACCTCAGGCAGATTCCAGGTGTGGTCGGTGTCGGCGGCGCTGCGCCAATCAAGGTCGGCAACGAGGTGATCGGTGCAGTCGGCGCTTCCGGGGCGCCCGGCGGCGAAAAGGACGAAGTCTGCGTCCTCGCCGGCATTGCCAAGGTTCAGGACGCCCTGAAGTAATCATTCGCGCAAAACAAAACGCCGCCCCATGCGGAGGCCCCGCGGGTTCTCGTTTTCGTCTCGGGAAATACTTTCCCCGCCTTCGTTGGGGGACCGCCGGCCCC
>CAZQMD010000129.1:0-13340 GCA_964594185.1 uncultured Afipia sp.
GATCAGTGCGCTTTCCACCTCGAACGGCGAAACCCAGATGCCCGACACCTTGAACATGTCGTCGGAGCGGCCGCAGTAGGTGTAACGGCCATCGGCATCGCGGGTGTATTTGTCGCCGGTGCGGGTCCAGCCGCCTTCAAAGGTCTGGCGGCTTTTGCTGCGCTGGTTCCAGTAGCCTTCGCCGGCCGAGGGCGCATTGACGATCATCTCGCCGACCTCGCCATCCGCAACATCCGCGCCTGTGTCATTCACAAGTCGCACGGCGTAACCCGGCACCGGTTTCCCGGATGTGCCGTACTTGATGTCGCCCGGCGCGTTGGAGAGGAAGATGTGCAGCAGTTCGGTGGAGCCGACGCCATCGAGAATGTCGACGCCGAAACGCTGCTGCCAGCTTTGACCGACGAGTTCAGGCAGCGCTTCTCCCGCCGAGGTGCAGACACGCAGACGTTTGGTGCGCGGCTCGTTCTTGAAGGCTTCATCGTTGAGCATGGCCGCGAACAGCGTCGGTACGCCGAAGAAGATGCTGGGATCGTGCTTCCTGATCAGTTCGAACATCACCTGCGGCGTCGGACGCTCCGGATTGAGGACTGTCGTCGCTCCCACCGACATCGGGAAGGTCAGCGCGTTGCCGAGGCCATAGGCGAAGAACAGCTTTGCTGCGGAGAGGCCGACATCGTCCTCGCGGATGCCGAGAACTTTTCTGGCATAGGTCTCCGCCGTCGCTTCAAGATTGGAATGCAGATGACGCACGCCTTTCGGCATGCCGGTCGAGCCTGATGAATAGAGCCAGAAGGCCGGTTCATCCGGATGGGTCGTCGCGGTCTCGAACTGATCGCTCTCCTTGGCGATTTCATCCCTGAACAGCAGGTGTCCGTTGGCATTGGCGCCTGACACCACGACATGCTGCAGGTCCGGCATCCGGCCCAGCACATCTTTCACCACCGGCAGCAGCGCTTCCGAAATGAAGAGAACCCGCGCGCGGCAATCCGCCAGCACATAGGCATATTGTTCGGCGGTCAGCAGCGTGTTGAGCGGCACCGGGACAATGCCGGCGCGAATGCTGCCCAGGAACACAATCGGAAAGTCGATGGTGTCGAGCATCATCATCGCGACACGCTCTTCCCGCCGCACGCCAAGGCGCTTCAGGAGATTGGCGAGCCGGCGCGTCTGCGCCTGCAACTCGCCATAGGTGATCTCGGACGCGGGGTCCCTGAACACGACCTTGGCCCCGCGCCCCGCATCGACATTGCGGTCGAGCAGATAGGTCACGGCATTGTATCTGCCGGCTGAATCGCTCATGACTTCGGCCAAGCCTTCCGCCACGACCTGACCGCTGGGCCAGAGCCCAGCTCACCCTTCACCCGCACGACGCTCTCCCGTTGATCTTTGTTTTTAGAATTATAATTCATATAAAGTCACCACCTGAGCTTGCTGTCAACCTTTTCCGGCACTATGTTTCAGGTTCACGAGTCAAAATGGCATGACCCCGCAGGCAGAACCGGAAAGCCAGTTCCTTGAGCAGCTTGGGCAGCGCGTCCGGACCATGCGCGCGCGGCGCGGTATGTCGCGCAAGGTGCTCGCCAAGGTTTCGGGCATTTCCGAGCGCTACATCGCCCAGCTCGAAAGCGGCAAAGGCAACGTCTCCATCGTGCTGCTGCGGCGGGTGGCGGCGGCAATGGGCGCTCCTGTCGAGGACATGATCCCGACCGCAGACACGACGTCGGACTGGCTGGTGATCCGCGACCTGATGCGCAGCGCGACGCCGCAGCAGGTCGCACAGGCCAAGGAGATTCTGTCCGGCAACGGCGCCGCGCGTCACGGCGCGTTTGCCGGCATTGCGCTGATCGGATTGCGCGGCGCGGGCAAATCGACGCTGGGCAAAATGCTGGCAAAGACGATCGGCTGGACCTTTGTCGAGTTGAACAAGGAGATCGAGCAGCAGAACGGCCTGTCCGTCGCCGAGATCATCGCGCTCTACGGCCAGGAAGGTTTCCGCCGCATGGAGCAGGCAGCGCGGGCGCAACGGCTCGAACTGAAGAGGCCTGTGGTGCTGGCGGCCCGCGGCGGCTTCGTCTCCGAGCCGGTGACATTCGATCTGGTGCTGTCGTCGTTCTACACGGTGTGGCTGCGCGCTACGCCGGAAGAGCATATGGGCCGCGTGCGCAAGCAGGGCGATCTTCGCCCGATGGCCGATGATCGTTCCGCCATGCAGGAGTTGCGCACGATTTTGCTCAGCCGCGAGCCGCTCTACGCGCGCGCCTCGGCGCAAGTGGATACGGCTGGGCTCGACGTGGAAGAAGCCGCACAACGACTCGCCGACACCGTCGCGCCCATCATCGCGAAACAATCGCAAACCGTCGCGCCGCGCACCGTCGTCGCAGCGCGATGAACGCGGCGCCAGACATCATCGCCGCGCCGCCGAAGATTGGCGCACGCATGCTGGCGGATCTGCTTGCGGAGCGCGGACTGGATTCCGCCGACATCGTCGCGGTCCGCAACACGTTGCATGCCGAGGATGTCTCAAGCGATTTCCGCACCCTCGCCGACGTCATCGCCGCCAACGCATTGCCGATGCTCGACCGGATGCAGGACGGCCCGCGCATCCCACACGATACATTGGTGCTGTCGTTCGCCGCGCTCGACAACGGACGTGCACAGCTAACCGGCTTCCGCCGCTTCCTGATGCGGCGCGAAGGCATCGTGCCCACCGATATTGTCTATGACTACGACGCCGCACACCTGCTGCACGCCTTCATCGCCCGCGCCCATACGCCGGTGTTTTACGATGCGTTCGATGAGGATGGGCTGGATGATTTGATCGGAGCGCTCGTGGTGCAGTGGCCGCAACCGCCGGAGCGGGATGTTGTCGGCGCGGATGATGCGGGATTGGTGGTTATCGCCACTTGATCACCGTCATGGCCGGGCTTGTCCCGGCCATCCACGTCTTAACCAGTGAACACGAGAAGGCGTGGATGCCCGGGACAAGCCCGGGCATGACGAAGCGAACGACTCTCGCTACTCCCTCTCCCCGCCCGCGGGGAGAGGTGAGGAACCTCAAACCCCCAGATGCTGCTCCAGCAGATCCTGTTTCTGCGCCAATTCCGCAGGCGTGCCGTCGAACACCACCGTGCCCTTGGACAGCATCAGCATGCGGTCGGCGATCCGTGACAGCGAACGGAAATCCTTGTCCACCACCACGGTTGCGACGCCCTCGCCGCGAATGATGCCGAGCGTTGTCCAGATGTCCTTGGCCACCAAAGGCGCGAGTCCCTCCGTCGCCTCGTCGATCAAAATCAGATCGGGATTGGTCATCAGCGCGCGGCCGATGGTCAGCATCTGCTGTTCGCCGCCCGACAATTGATGACCGCCATTGGTCCGGCGCGCATGCAGGCGCGGAAACAGCCCGTAGATTTTTTCCAGCGTCCACACTCGGCGCCCGTCGATGCCGGGCCGTGCGGCCATCACGAGATTCTCGACAACTGACAGCGAACCGAACACGCCGCGGCCTTCCGGCACCAGCGCCACGCCCGCGCGCGCGATGGTCTCGGGCGCAGCGCGCATGATGTCGCGGCCATTGAGATGGATTTGTCCGCGGCGATCCGCGACGAGACCCATCAGCGACCTCAACAGTGTCGTCTTGCCCATGCCGTTGCGGCCGAGCAGCGCCACCTGTTCCCCGCGTGCAATGGAAAAGCCGATGCCATGCAGCACCTGCCCCGCGCCGTAAAACGCCTCGAGCTTCTGCACATCGAGAAGCGCGCTCATGCCGCGTCCTCCTCGTTTCCGAGATAGGCAAGCCGCACCGCCGGATCGACACGCACATCCTGCGGCAGGCCGCTGGCGATGACGTGCCCGTCCGCCATGACCGTCAATCGATCCGCCAGCTCAAACACGGCATCCATGTCGTGCTCGACCACAAGCACTGCGCGCCCTCTCTTCAGCGACGCGATCAGATCGACCACCTTGCGGGCTTCCGACTGTCCCATTCCCGCCAGCGGCTCATCGAGCAGGATAATGCGCGCCTGCGTCGCCAGCACCATCGCGATTTCAAGCTGACGCTGCTCGCCGTGCGACAGATGCATCGCCGTCATCCGCGCGCGCGCGGACAATCCCGCCTGCTCCAGCGCCTCGCGGGTGCGGCGATTGACGTCCGCGTCCGAAAATACATTGCCGAACATTTTCAGCGGCGATGCCGCATGGGCCTGCGCAGCCAGCCGCACATTTTCCTGCGCGCTGAACTGCGGAAAGATCGTGGTCTTCTGATAGGAGCGGCCCAGCCCCGAGCGGGCGCGCCGATCCGGCGCAAGACGCGTGATATCGTCATTGCCGAGCATGATCTCGCCCGCGCTGACGGAGAGATCACCGGACAGCAGATTGATCAGCGTCGACTTGCCCGCACCGTTCGGACCGATCACGGCATGGATTTCGCCGGTGTGAACATCAAGCGACACATCGGACACGGCGGTGAGGCCCCCGAAGTGCTTTTCCAGCCCGACAGCACGCAGCGCGACGGAGGAAGCGCCAGCCATGACCGGCCTCCCGCTCTGTCGTCATTGCGAGCGGAGCCCCCACCCTCCCCTCCCCCGCAAGCGGGGGAGGGTTAGGGAGGGGGCGGCTGGATTGCTTCGTCGCTGCGCTCCTCGCAATGACGGGAGATGCTTGCTTTTCAGGCAACACCATCGAAAGCAGATCGCGCACACCGTTGGGCAGCGCCAGCACAATCAGGATGACAATCAAACCTTCGGCAAGCTTCCAGTGCTCGGTCGTTGCCTTCAGCACTTCTTCCAGCCCGATCAGCACCAGCGCACCGATCAAAGGCCCCGCCACCGAGCGCTGCCCGCCGATCAGCACCATCACCAGCACGGTGGCCGACAGATGCCAACCCAGCATCTGCGGCGCGACAAAGCCGAACTGCGCGGCGGCAAAATAGCCGGCGATGCCTGCAATCGCACCCGAGATCACGAATGCCGTCAGCCGCACGCGAAACACCGGAAAACCGAGTGCGCGGGCGCGGCGCTCGTTGTCACGCGCCGCCGCCAGCGCATGACCGAACGGCGAGCGCACGATCATGGTCAGGAGCGCGATCACGGCCAACAATACGGCAAGGATGACGAAATAATAAGTCAGCGGCTTTTCAAGATCGAGCAGTGGAATATTGCCCAGCATCATCGACGGCTTGTTGTAGATGAACGCGCCATCAGAGCCACCTGCGAACTTGCTGTCATGAAACAGGAAGAAGAGCATTTCACCGAACGCCAGCGTCACCATGATGAAGTAGACGCCGCGTGTACGCAGCGCCAGCGCACCGATGATCGCGGCGGCAGCAGCGGATGCGGCGACTGCCAGCGGCAGCGTCCACCACAGCGAGGCCGGATCGTATTTCGGAGAAGCCAGCGCGAGTGCATAGCCTGCAATGCCGAAGAAGGCCGCATGGCACAGGCTCACCAGGCCGCCATAGCCGACCACAAGATTCAGCGACATCGCCAGAATGCCCATGATCAGCGCCTTGCTGGCGAACTGCACATAATATGTAGGCGCTACGAATGGCAGCGCGACGGCGAGCGCCAAGAGGATACCGGGCACGATCCATCCGCGCGGATTGGACTCGATGGATTTGCTCATGCTTTTCTCCGCATGATCTGATCCGAAAACCGGTGCCCACTTTTCGGGATCATGCGGTTACACCTCGCGCCGGCCGAGAATGCCGTTCGGACGCCACAGCAAAACTGCCGCCATCAGCACATAGATCAGAACGCTCGACACGCTCGGGAAAAATATTTTTCCGAATGTATCCGTGAGACCGATCAGCAGCGCGCCGATCGCGGCTCCGCCGACCGAACCGATGCCGCCGAGCACGACAACGACGAACGAAAGAATGAGCATGCTGTCGCCCATGCCGGGGTAGACGGTCGAGACCGGCGCGACAATGATGCCGCCGAGTGCGGCCAGCGCGATGCCGACCGCGAACACGTAACGGTTCACGGTGTCGAAGTTGATGCCGAGCGTGCGCGTCATTTCGCGATTCTCCGCACCCGCGCGCACGATCATGCCAATTTTTGTGCGGGTGATAACAAGATAGATGATCGCAGCCGCGACCAGACAAAATCCGCAGATCGCAAGGCGGTAGATCGGATAGGACAGATTGTCCGTAAGCTGGATCGCGCCGCGCAGTCCCTCCGGCGGCAGCACCGAATGCACGTCCTTGCCGAACAGCAGCTGCCGGACCTCATCGATCACCAGAATCAGGCCGAACGACAGCAGCACCTGCACCAGATGATCGCGGCCATAGAGCCTGCGGATGAAAACGTTTTCCAGCAACAGGCCGACAACAAAGGCGATGGCGACACCGCCGACGACCGCAACCCAGAAGCTGCCGGTATAGGCTGCGATCCAGTAGGCGAGATACGCGCCAAGCATATAGAACGCGCCATGCGCCAGATTGATGACGCCGAGAATGCCGAACACCAGCGTCAGCCCGCTGGCGACCAGAAACAGGACCATCCCGTACTGAATGGCATTCAGAAGCTGAACGCCGAAGGTTACGAGGTCCATTGCGAGCGTCCCGGCATAGTCGTCATCAGGGCAGGAGGGTTTAACAATAAAAGAATGTCATTGCCGGGCTTGACCCGGCAACCATTCTTGACGAGTTTTTCTCTTTAGATGGATGGCCGGGTCAAGCCCGGCCATGACACATCGTGTGCGGATTACCTTTCGGCGATCCGCATCGAAGATCACATCACGCCATCTTGCAGCCGCGGGCGGGATCGTCGACCGCACTCTGCGCAATCGACACCAGTTCGTTGCGGCCGTTGCGCACCTCACGCAGATAGATGTTCTGAATCGGGTTGTGCGCCTTGTTGAACGACAGCGGCCCGCGCGGACTATCTATCTTCGCAGCGCCCATTGCTGCGATCATCTTGTCTTGCGCCTTGGCATCGCCGCCGACCGCCGTGAGGCCGATGTCGAACAGCGCCGCAGCGTCATAGCCCTGCACCGCATAGATGTCGCCGTCGTTTCCGGTCTTGGCCTTGAACGCCTTGAGGAACGCGAGGTTGGCCGGATTGTCGAGATTGTCGGCATAATGCAGCGTGGTCTTGATGCCGTTGGCCGCTTCGCCCTGTGCCTGAATGGTGCCGTCGGTGAGGAAGCCCGCGCCATACAGCGGAATCGTTTTGTTCAAGCCTGCGGCGGCGTAATCCTTGACGAACTTCACCGCGCCGCCGCCGGCGAAGAAGGAGAACACGGCATCGGGCTTCAAGGTTGCGATCCGCGTGATCAGCGCCTGGAATTCGACTTCCGGGAACGGCAGCGTCAGGTCCTCGACAATCTTGCCGCCGGACTTGGTGAAGTTCTCCGAAAACGCGCTGATCATTTCCGCGCCTGCGGTATAGCGCCAGGTGATGGTGACGACATTCTTGATGCCGGCATCGACCAGTACCTTGCCGGCGGGATAGGTGGTCTGCCAGTTCGAGAACGAGGTGCGGAACACATTCGGCGCACACAGCGCGCCGGTGGCGTCGTTGGCGCCCGCGTTCGGAATGATCAGCATGGTCTTGGTGTCGCGCGCGACCTTGACCATGGCCATGGCGACACCGGAATGCACGGTGCCAACCACGAGATCTACCTTCTCGCGTCCGACCAAACGATTCATGTTGTCGGTCGCGGCCTCCGGCTTGGATTCGTCGTCCACCTTGATGAACTGCACTTCGCGGCCGCCGAGCTTGAGGCCCTTCTGCTGGTAGTAAAGCTCGAAGCCGTTGTCGATGAACTGGCCGAGCTTCGCGAAGGTGCCGGTATAGGGCAGCATCAGGCCGACTTTCAGCGGCGCATTCTGCGCTGTCGCCGGGCTGAAAAGGCGTGGCGTCACGGCAAGCGTTGCGGCTCCCGCCGCGCCGGACAACAGCGTCCTGCGGCTTATCTTCATGATCTTGGACATTGGCGTCTCCCTCCGGTTCTTTATTTTTAATCCCGACCGGCCCGGCTTTTCAAAGCCGTTTGCCGCTCGGGCCTATATCTTCGCAGGCCTGTTCAGGCCGTGCATCTTGATGGCGTCCCGCAAAGCACATCCGCCGCAGCGGGTGCACGGCCCCGATTGCAGCACGCATGGCCTCGTGGTTTCAATACCGGCGTCATGCGGCCGATCAGGCCGGACATCCGATCCAGTCGCCGCATCCATTGTCATCGAGCCTTTCAATATCGGACGCGCGGCGTGACAAAACCGCGCGCTGGTTGATGTAACCCTTGTCGGTGATCTCGCCGCCATCCACCGACGGCAGGTCCGTCAGCAGCAGTGCGCGGGTCGCGAAGCTGGACGAGCCGCCGCCGTTGGCTTTCAGGCGCGCCAGTCCCTGCGCCACCGCATCGCGCACCGCAGGCGCACGCAGGACATCGGCCACATCGGCATCCGGCAGCTTTGCCAGCGCACGGCAGGCCGGGATGTTGGGAAACACCAGAAAGCGGACCTCATCCTTGTCATGACCGGTGACAACAATGTCCTGCGCGACAGGCGCAAGCGCAGCGATGCCCGCGATGCGCAGCGTGCCGACGCTGACCCATGTGCCCGATGCCAGCTTGAAGTCTTCGGCGACGCGACCATCGAAGAACAGGCCAAGCTCGGGACGCGCGTCGTCCGCGAGCACCATCGCGTCGCCCATCATGTAGAAGCCATCGGCATCGAACGCCTTCGCGGTCTGCTCCGGCGCCTTCCAGTAGCCCGGCGTGACATTCGGTCCGCGCACGCGCGCTTCCAGCTTGTCGCCGGTCGGCACCAGCTTGATCTCGGTGCCCGGAACCGGCACGCCGATATTGCCGGAGCGCTGCGCCTGAAAATGACAGTCGGTGGCGAGCGGGGCCGTCTCGGTCGAACCCCAGGCCGACACCATCGGCACCGCATGGCCGACGGTGGCGATCGACAGCGCTTCCAGCGCATCCCACATATTCTGCGGCAATGCCGCCGCGGCATAGAACAGCAGCTTCACCTGCGAGAAGAACCGCCGGCGCAGATCGTCATCCTCGCGCAGCGCGGCAATGAGCATGTCGTAGCCGCGCGGCACATTGAAATAGACGGTCGGAATCACATCGCGCAGATTAGCCAGCGACAGCGTGAACAGGCCCGGCGCGGGCTTGCCGCTGTCGATGTACAACGTGCCGCCATTGCGCAGCACGCAGTTGAAATTGTGGTTGGCGCCGAACGTATGACTCCACGGCAGCCAGTCGAGCGTGGTGAAACCGGCATCGCCGAGAAACGGCCAGGTCTGCCCCTTGGCGGCCTGATTGGACGTCAGCATGCGCTGGGTGTTGATCACTGCCTTAGGCGTACCGGTCGAACCCGACGTGAACAGAAACTTCGCGATGGTGTCATGTCCGACATCGGCAAACGCGCGCGCCACATCCGGCGTTTCCGCCGCAACCGTCAGCGATGAAAACGCAATTGCGCCCTCGAACCCGTCGGGATCGCCCGCCACAACGATTGCAGTGTGCGATGGCGCGATCGCGTTCAATGCAGGCGCGAACATCTTCGCACTGGACACATAGATCGCTCCGGGATCGAGCAACGCGATCATGCTTTTCAGCTTGTCGAAATCTTTTGAGACCAGCGAGTAAGCGGGAGAGACCGGCGCGGCCGGCACGCCGACATGCATCGCCGCCAGCATGAAGACCGCATGGTCGATGGAATTGTCGGACAGAATGACAAGCGGACGCTCGGCGCTCATGCCCTGCGCCAGAATCCACGACCCCACTGCCCGCACCCGCCGCAACGCATCGCGATAGGTCAGTTTGCTCCAGGGCAAATCTGCGCTGCTGCGCTCAGCCAGAAAAAGAGTATCGGGCGTTTCGCGCGCCCACTGTTCAAGCCAGTCGCCGACACAGCGCGCGAACGGCTGCAACGGCGTGGCCGATTTCAGCCAGATGCTGCCATCGAGTTTGCGGTCAGCAATAATGTCGGGAGTTGCGAACAGCGCCTGCGCGCTGGCCTGACGATGGGCTGCCGCAGCCGTCATAACTGCGCGCTCAGTCGTCTATGCGCCGCAGGTTCTGCGACCGCAGGCATCGGCTTCCCTCCCCTAATGCTGCGCTATCAGAATAATAATGCAGCTATTCCTGCCGCTCTCCGGCGACTAATGCAATATAATGCAGATGGATTAAAACCTGTCAATGACGGGAAGCGTCGCCTGCCTGCGGAAGCACGCCGCCTAAAATTTAATCTGAAACCCGATCCAACGTGCGGCTTTGAGCGAAAGCCGGACTCGCCGCGCCGACACCAAGCCATTGGTTCAAATTGGTAATCTGTCCGCCAGTCGGCCGCACTGCGCGTTGTACACAATGGCACACCGCTTGCTTCGTTAACGCCGATTAACGAAGGCGATGCGGATGCCACCGTCCAAAAATTTGCTCGCAGCCGAACCGGCGCCGGTCGAACTGGCGTGGCCGAAGACGGCGCTCGTGATCATCGACATGCAGCGCGATTTTCTCGAGCCCGGCGGCTTCGGCGAAACCCTCGGCAACGATGTCTCGCAGCTGACGCGCGCGGTGAAACCCTGCGGCGATGTGCTGGCAGCATTTCGCAAGGCCGGCCTTCTGGTGATTCACACGCGCGAAGGTCACCTGCCCGACCTGTCCGATGCGCCACCCGCCAAGATCGAGCGCGGCGCGCCGTCATTGCGGATCGGCGATCCCGGACCGATGGGACGCATTCTCATTCGCGGTGAAGCGGGCCACGACATCGTGCCGCCGCTCTATCCGGTCAAGGGCGAGATCGTCATCGACAAGCCGGGCAAGGGTGCGTTCTACGCCACCGAGCTTGGCGAAATTCTCAAGCAGCACAGCATCGAAAATCTTCTGGTGTGCGGCGTCACCACCGAAGTCTGCGTCAACACCACCGTGCGCGAGGCCAACGATCGCGGCTACCGCTGCGTCGTGCTGGCGGATTGTTGCGCCTCCTACTTTCCCGAATTTCACGACATGGGCCTGCGCATGATCAAGGCGCAAGGCGGCATCTTCGGCTGGGTGAGTTCGTCTTCCGAGGTTTTGAAAGCACTGAATTCCGAACCATCGAAAATGATTGCATAGGGGCGCGCGATGAGCACATCAGACACGGCGACTTCCGGCAAACCGATCCTGTGGGCGCCGGGCGACTGGAATGCCTTCTTCGGCTTCGGCACCAACATCCTCGTCAACATGCTGACACTGACGGCGCTGCTGCGCTTCGTGCTCAAGATGCCGGACTCGCTGGTGTTCGGCCGCATCCTGCCCGCGCTCGGGCTGATGATGTGTCTCTCGACCATGTATTACGCATGGCTGGCCTATCGCCTCGCGCAAAAAACCGGACGCAACGACGTCTGCGCGCTGCCCTCCGGCGTCAGCGTTCCGCACATGTTCATCGTCACCTTCGTAATCATGCTGCCGATCCTTCTCAAGACCAACGATCCGATCAAGGCGTGGGAAGCCGGTCTCACATGGGTCTTCATCCAGAGCTTTATCCTGATGCTCGGCGGATTCATCGCGCCGTGGATTCAGCGCATCACCCCGCGCGCCGCCCTGCTCGGCACGCTGGCCGGTGTTTCCGTCGCCTTCATCTCGATGCGTCCGGCCTTCGAGATGTTTATGACCCCGGTGATTGGCCTCACATGTTTCGCCGTCATCCTCGCAAGCTGGTTCGGCGGCGTGAAATATCCAAAGAACATTCCGGCAGGTCTTGTCGCCATCTTCGTCGGCACCGTGATTGCGTGGAGTTCGAATCTGTTCGGCCTCAACATCGGCGGCATGAGTCTGGCAAAACTCGGCGCGGCGTTCAGCAATATCGGCTTCTCGCTGCCGGTCCCCGCCATCGGCCATGTGTTCTCCGGCTTCGAATTCATCGGCATCATTCTCGTCACCGCGATTCCATTCGGCGTCTATGACCTTGTCGAGGCGATGGACAATGTGGAAAGCGCGGAAGCCGCCGGCGATCACTATCCCACCACACGCGTGCTGACCGCCGATGGCGTCGTCAGCCTGATCGGCGCGCTGATGGGCAATCCTTTCATCAACGCTGTCTATATCGGCCATCCCGGCTGGAAGGCGATGGGCGGGCGCATCGGCTATTCCGCCGCGACCGGCCTGGTGGTGATCGTGCTGGCATGGCTTGGCGTGATCTCGCTGCTGCTCAATCTCGTGCCTGTGGTCGCGATCCTGCCGATCCTGCTTTACATCGGCATGCTGGTCGGCGCGCAGGCGTTTCAGGCCACGCCCGCTTCTCATGCGCCCGCTATCGTTCTTGCGCTGACGCCGCATCTCGCCGCGTGGGGGAAAACACTAGTGGACGGCGCGCTGACCGCCGCGGGCACCACCGCCGCCGCCGTCGGCATGGACAAGCTCGGCGCGACCGGTGTGCTTTATCACGGCCTTGAGATTCTCGGCGAAGGCTCGATTCTGTCGGGACTGGTGCTGGCCGCGATGGCGGTGTTCGTGATCGAGCGTGATTTCGTCAAGGCCTCCGCCTTCGCAGCCGCAGGCGCGGTGCTGACATTCTTCGGCTTCATGCACGGCCCAGCCGTCGGCATCGCCGTGACACCCGGCGTCGCACTGGCCTATGCTCTGGTGGCGGCAGGCTTCTTTGCCTACGCACGCTCGGGCGCGGCGATGACGGCAATGCCCAAACCCGCTGCCGTGCCGGCCGAATAAGATTCCCCAAGATAAAGACAGGAAGCGATTAGTGACCGAGACTGTTGCCGAAATCGTCGCCGCGCACCGTGCGGGGACGACATCACCTGCCAGGACCGTTGCGCGCAGCTTCCAGCGCATTCGTGACCACGGCGATCCCGCGATCTTCATCAGCCTGCGCGACGAGGCCGAAGCGATTGCCGAAGCCGAGGCGCTTGCGGTGAAAGGCGACACGTCGCTGCCGCTCTATGGCGTTCCTGTTGCCGTGAAGGACAATATAGATGTCGCGGGTCTTCCGACCACTGCGGCCTGCCCTGCTTTCTTGTACAACCCAACGCAGGACGCCAACACGGTCGCGCGGTTGCGCGCCGCAGGCGCCATCGTGATCGGCAAGACCAATCTCGATCAGTTCGCGACGGGCCTTGTCGGCGTGCGCTCGCCTTATGGGATTCCAAAAAATGCCGTTCGCAGCGATCTCGTCCCCGGTGGATCGAGTTCGGGCTCGGCGGTTGCGGTGTCAGCGGGCCTCGTGCCGCTGTCGCTCGGAACCGACACGGCAGGTTCCGGCCGCGTGCCCGCGATGCTCAACAACATTGTCGGACTCAAGCCGTCGCTCGGATTGATGTCCACGTCCGGCGTGCTGCCGGCCTGCCGCACGCTGGACTGCGTTTCGATCTTCTCGCTCAACGTCGACGACG
>CAZQMD010000130.1:0-13224 GCA_964594185.1 uncultured Afipia sp.
TTCCGCTTCATGGAAGGCTTTGGCGTCCACACGTTCCGGCTGCTCAATGCGAAGGACGAGTCCACCTTCGTTAAATTCCACTGGAAGCCGAAACTGAATCTTCAGTCGGTCGCATGGAACGAAGCCGTGAAGATCAATGGCGCCGATCCGGATTATCATCGCCGGGATCTCTGGGAGGCGATTAAGACCGGCAACTTCCCCGAGTGGGAATTGCAGGTGCAGTTGTTCGACCAGACATTTGCGGACGAATTCGAGTTCGATGTACTCGATCCCACCAAGATCATCCCCGAGGAGCAGATCAAGCCGATCCCGATCGGACGTCTCGTCCTCGACCGCATGCCGGACAATTTCTTCGCCGAGACCGAGCAGGTCGCGTTCATGACTCAGAACGTACCGCCGGGGATCGACTTCTCCAACGACCCTCTCCTGCAGGGGCGCAACTTCTCCTATCTTGACACCCAGTTGAAGCGGCTAGGCAGCCCCAACTTCACTTACCTGCCGATCAACGCGCCGAAGTGTCCGTTCGCAAACTTCCAGCAGGACGGCCATATGGCCATGCGCAATCCGGTCGGCCAGATCAACTATCAACCCAATTCATTCAATACGGAGCCGCGTGAATCACCGACGCGCGGATTCAGGGCATTTGCCGATGTCGAAGCAGGACCGAAGGCTCGTCTTCGGCCTGAGAGCTTTGCAGATCACTACAGCCAGGCGCGGCAGTTCTTCATCAGCCAGACCGTGACCGAGCAACAGCATATCGCCGCTGCACTCACGTTCGAATTGAGCAAGTGCAAGCTCCCGGTCATCCGCGAACGCGTTGTATCGCACCTGCTCAACATTGATGACGGGCTGGCCCATACGGTGGCCGACAATCTCGGTCTGCCAAAAATGCCGAAGCCGGCGGACGCCGCAATGCCGACGCGGCAGGACCTTCCACCCTCGCCTGCGCTCAGCATCGTCGAGAACGGACCTCGGCGTTTCGAGGGTCGCAAACTCGGAATCCTTGTGACTGACGGAACCGATGCCGCGCTGCTGAAGGCCTTGCAGAACGCCCTCAAGAAAGCCGGTGCGTCATGGGAATTGATCGCGCCGAAGATCGGCGGCATTTCCGCAAGCGACAAGAGCCATATCCCGGCAGACCAGAAAATCGACGGCGGTCCGTCCGTCCTCTATGACGCTGTGGCGCTGCTGCCGTCCGAGACTGCTATGGCCGATCTGTTGAAAGAAGCGACCGCGCGCGATTTCCTGGCCGATGCGTTCAGCCACTGCAAGTTCATCGGATACGTCGCCGCCGCTGAGCCTCTATTCGCAAAGGCGGGCATCGACGCGATGGACGAGGGTTGCATCGAACTGTCAGGTGTAAAACAAGCGGCGGAATTCATCGATGCGCTGGGCGATCTGCGTCTTTGGGCGCGCGAACCGGTCGTGAAAATGGAATGAGGCCGCCTCTACTCCTCAGGCTCCGTCGTGAAGAACAGCGGGTAGCCTTTGGCCTTGCCGAGATCGGTGGCTTCCTTCGCCCGCGTCTCCGCAACATCGCGCGTATAGACCGCGATCACGCAGGCACCCTTCTGATGTGCCGTCAGCATCACCCGGCCTGCAGTCTCCTCGCCCATCCGGAACACAGCCTTGAGCACCATGACCACGAACTCGCGCGGCGTGTAGTCGTCGTTGAGCAGGATCACCTTGTAGAGCGGCGGCCGCTGCAGCTTGGTCCTGGTCGTTGTTTTCGGTTTGACGGTGGTCGGGCTCATCGGCGATCTCTCAGCGGCTTCTGACGCGATCTCGGGGTTGGCAGCGCCCCCCGCGCCCCATATGTCCAGAGGGGCGCAAGCAATGAGGGCCGCGTGCCGCAGGTCGCATCCAGCGTAATCTCGGGCATCGATTATAACGCGGCTGCGCGCGAGCTTCACGTCACTTTCACGAGCGGCCGCGTCTACATCTACGTGGATGTTCCCGGAGAGGTTTACTTCCAGTTCTGCCGGGCTGTCTCCAAGGGCGACTTTTTCAACAACATGATCCGCGACCGCTACGCACTCAGCGAGCGCCGCTGACCGCAGCGGCCTGGCCGCAGGTGCCGCCAAGCCCCCATTTCAAGGTCTAAAATTGATACTTGATGGACATTCCCGCGACAATACGCGGCGGTTATGTCGCATAAAACTCCTTAAAATTAGGATTCTTTCCGCTTGCACGGCTCTTTAAGCGAAGCTAATTTCAAGTTCTAAAATTGAACTAATAAACCGATCCGAATGAACGGACGGCTTACGGGAGGGAAAGACCCTATGTCGAGGACATTACTGGCTGCACTGGCCGCATCGCTCACGCTGACCGCGGCAGCCGTCGCAGGCGACGCCCCCGGCGTCACCGCCACCGAAATCAAGGTCGGCGCCACCTATCCCTACAGCGGCCCAGCTTCCGCGCTGGGCAACACCGGCAAGGCCGCCGTCGCCTACATCAATTCGGTCAATGACCGCGGTGGCATCAACGGCCGCAAGGTCAACTTCATCACCTATGACGACGCCTACAGCCCTCCAAAGGCCGTCGAACACACCCGCAAGCTGATCGAGAGCGACGAGGTCGCCTTCATGTTCGGACAGCTCGGAACGCCATCCAACTCGGCGACGATCAAATACCTCACCGGAAAGAAGGTGCCGGATACCTTCATTACGACCGGCGCCACGAAGTTCACGGACAGCAAGGAATATCCGCTCACCACCACCTCGCTGCCGAGCTACGACACCGAAGGAAAGATCTACGCCAAGTACGTTCGCGCCCAGCTTCCGAATGCGAAGGTCGGAATTCTTTATCAGAACGACGATCTGGGTAAGGACTTCGTGGCGGCCTTCAAGGCGATTTACAAGGACGAGTTCGCGACCAAGGTGACTGCACTGGCTTATGAAGTCGCCGACCCGACGGTGGACTCTCAGGTCGTGAATCTGAAGGCCAGCGCACCCGAGGCACTTCTCATTGCAGGCACGCCGAAGTTCGCCGCACAGGCGTTGCGCAAGATGCATGAAATGAGCTGGAAGCCGCTCACGGTCGTCAATTTCGTGTCCGCATCCATCGGCGCGACCTTCACTCCGGTCGGTCTCGACAAGGTCACCGGCGTTGTCTCCGCGAATATCCAGAAGGACCCGGTCGATCCGAAGTGGAAGGAAGATCAGGCCATAAAGGACTTCCTTGTCTTCATGCAGAAGTACCTTCCCGGCGCGGACGTCACCGACTCGAATTACATGTACGGCTACCAGCAGGGCATGCTGCTCGAGCAACTTCTCAAGCAGGCCGGTAACGATCTGTCGCGCGAGAACATCCTCAAGCAGTCCAAGAGCATGAAGGATGTCGTGCTGCCGACCGTCCTGCCCGGCATCAAGATCAATACCAGCGAGACGGTCAATCAGGCCTACACCCAGATGCAGATGCAGCGCTGGACCGGCACGAAGTGGGAACAATTCGGCGAAGTCATGAAGGCCGACTGACGCGCACTTCAACTTTTTCGTTATTCAAAGGGCGTCGCGCATTCGCGGCGCCCTTTGTTGTTGGGCGAATGCCGCCTCCCCAGTCCCGCCTGGAACCTGATCGCGATGATCGCGTTGTCACGGTGCCCCTGCTGCACAGATTTTGCCGGCGGCAAAAATCCCCCATCTGAATAACGGAACCATGGATTCATCTCCCATGACTGCGACCTATCACTCGGACCCATCGACGCCATCGTTCAGGAAGCGGCCCGTCTCCTTTGTCTTCCCGGACGACGGATTGGTCCCGAACAGCCCGCTTCCCTTCCTGCTTTACAAGGGCGCGATCGATCTCGCCGGCGACCCGGAAAAAACCATTGAAGACCTGTTTGCCGCGAACGGCTGGGGCCAGATGTGGCGCAACGGCGTCTACGATTATCTCCACTATCACGCGACAGTTCACGAGGTGCTGGGCGTGGCGCGCGGCCGCGCGCTGGTGCGCTTCGGCGGCAACCATGGCGAGGATTTCGAAATCAGAAAGGGCGACGTCGCGATCCTGCCTGCGGGAACGGGGCATCAATGCCTGTCGGCCAGCGACGATCTTGTGGTGGTTGGGGCCTATCCGCCGGGGCCGCCGATGCAGGTGACGCATCCGACGCCGGAAAACTACCGTCTTGCGATCCGTGTCATTCCGCAGGTGGCCCTGCCGAAAACCGATCCGGTTTACGGGCCGCAAGGCCCGCTGGTCGAACTCTGGAAGAAAGGCCGCAGGTAAAGACGGCCTATGGGATGGCGACGACGCGGGACGCCTGCTCCGGACCCATCGGGACGCAGACCTTCTTGCGGCGGAGCGCGCCGAGCGCGCCGGTCACCTTCAGCACTTTGCCCACGCCGCAGGTGCCGTTGTCGACATAGACGACGGACCAGGGAGAGAGAAAATACGGTTCTTTTTTCAGAAAATTAGGCGACATGTCCTGCGCCAGGCACGGCACGGAGAATGCACCCAGAAACACGAGGGCGAAGACGGTACGCATGACACTCATCCCAGAAATCCGGCAAGCAACACCCGACAGGCAACACAATGCGCGGTTTCTGTGAATGTTCCAAGACGCGAACAACGGCACCGTGATTATTTTCACGGCACGCCTTTGCACACATCATAGCAAATTCCGGAACGGTAAGCACTGCGACGTGTTGTGCCTCCCATAACAAAGGAGGTTCTAATGCGACGTAAACTGCTTCTGACGACCCTGATCGCCGCTTCGCTCGGGGCTCCGACCCACGCAGCAACGGCACAGGCCGCCCCCCCGACCTCACCGGGCGGGTCAGCCGCCGGCTCCCCCGGCGTTTCACCCGCGACCCCGCCGTCCGGCACGCCAGCCGATCCGCCGTCAGGCGCCAGCCGCACCACAGGCGCCGCCAATCAGCCGGGGGTCCCGAATACCTCGACGCCCGGATCGATCGGGACCGGCGCATCCCCGAGCGGCCTACCGGGCGATAGCCCATCCAATCCCGGCTATCCGGACAAGGTCGGAAAGTAAGCGACTATCCGGGTCCTGCGCGCGATGGCGCGCGGGACCCGCGGCGTTACTTGCCCCCGTCAGCTTTGCCTTCCTGCTTGAAGGGCGCGAGCAGCCAGAGCGTGAGGAACGTGAATAGCGAGATCACCACAGCGACGTCGTAAGCGCCTAGCCCCACCGCCGCGCCGGTCGCCCCCGTCGCCCAGAGGCTGGCAGCGGTCGCCGTGCCGCGCACGGTGTTGTCGGTCTTGAGAATGGCACCGCCGCCGATGAAACCCATCCCGGTCATCAGGCCTTCGATGATGCGCGCCGTGCCTTCGGGGTGACCTTCGAGAATATGCTCGGTCGCCTGCACGATGCCGCAGGTCGCCAGCGCAACGAGCGGGAACGTGCGCAGCCCGGCGCTTCGTTCTTCCTTTTCCCGGTTCCAGCCGATCGGGAGCGCCAGCACATAGGCGATGGTCAGCGCGACCAGATGAGGGCCGAGGCGGAAACTGCCCGCTGCTTCCAGAAGTGATTGCATGAGATCCTCCAGCGTTCGCCATAACAAGCAACGCCGGGGATGAATGTTACACGCTTCTCGCGTTCCTGCCGTGCGACAGACTGACCGTGCTCTACTCGCGTGGCCCGCGATCCGGACGCGTTCACCATCATGGCCAAAGCGTAACGCGTATCACGCTGATGTGCCTGAACGTTGCCCGGCGGCGGCAGGTTGATCGCCAGACCAACGAAGGAGGTTGTGATGGCACGTCATATCATGCTGACCACGCTGACAGTCGCCGCGTCGCTGCTGACAGTCGCGACAGGCGCCATGTCGCAAATTTCAGGACCTGTCGGCACGCCGGGCGTATCGCCCGCGACGCCTCCGACCCTGCTCGCGCCGCTGCCGAGTGTGAGCCCTAGTCCCGTCCTCAATCAGCCCGGTGTGCCGAACACGTCGACACCCGGACTGATCGGAACGAGCGCAACCCCGAGCGGACTGCCGGGCGACAGTATCCATCATCCAGGCTTTCCGGCACGCGGCAGGCACTGACGCCTTGCGGCGGCCTGCGTCTTACTCGGTCTTGGTGGTCGCATTGGAGCTGGTGCGCGGTGTGCCGTCCTTGCCCTGGCCCGCAATGCGCACCTGATCGCCATCCGCAATGCCGTCGAGCGGCGTGACAATGACGCGGTCATCCGGCGAAAGCCCCGTGGCGATCTCGATTTCGCGGCCAAGGTCGCGCGCAATCGTCACCGGCTTGAACAGGATCTTGTCGCCCGCGGTCACGGTGGCGACGCGCAATCCGCTGTTATTGAAGATCAGCGCGCTGGCCGGGATGCTGAGCGGCTGCACATCGCTCGACAGCGACAGCCTGACATTGGCGAACGCGCCGGGACGCAACTCGCCCTGCGGATTATCGATGGCAAGCTGCATTCGCGTCGTACCGGACGACACATCCACCGACTGAGAGGAAGCCTCGATGGTGGCGGGGAACGTGCGGCCCGCATATTCGGGCACCGTCACTGTCGCCTTCGCGCCCATGCGGATGCCGGGCAGATAGCTCTGCGGGACGTTCACATACAGGCGCAGCTTCTTGACGTCGGAGACCACGAACATCGCAGCGCCCGAACCGGTGCCGCCGTTGATCAGCGCGCCGACGTCGGTGTTGCGCTCGGTCACGACGCCATCAAACGGCGCGGTGACATTCTTGTAGCTCGCCAGCGCTTCGAGACGCGCGACGTTGGCCTGCTGCGCGTTGACCTGCGCTTCCTTGCTGGCGAGGTCGGCGGAGCGTTCGTCGATTTCCTGCTGCGAGACGAAATTCTGCGCCAGCAAGGTCTTGCGGCGCGCCAGCGTCGCGCCAGACAGCTTGGCAGCCGCCTGCGCATTCAGAAGGTCGGCCTTGGCCTGCATGAGCTGCTGGTCGAGGTCGGGCGCATCGATTTCGGCAAGCAACTGTCCCGCCTTGGCGGATGCGCCGATGTCGGCATGCCATGCCTTGAGATACCCGCTGACGCGCGCAAAGATCGGTGCACGGGAATAGGCCTCAAGGCGTCCCGGCAGATCGAGCGTGGCATTCAGCGGCTTGGTGCCGGGCAGCGTCACGGCAACGGACGGAACAGCCTGCGCATCGGTCCATTCACGCAGCTTGGTGTCGCCGCTGGAACGGGAAATGATGCCGACGACCACGCCAGCCGCCAGCACGCCGACGCCGACAATGGCTGCGCTTCGTAGCGCCCGCGGCGAAACGGGCGGGCTCTCAACAGTGGGCATGCGCAACCTCCAGCGCTGCAGCGGATTTCGCCGGCGCCTTCTTGTGAACCATACTGAACACGACCGGCACGAACAGCAGCGTGGCGGTCGTTGCGAAAATCAGGCCGCCGATCACGGCGCGTCCGAGCGGAGCGTTCTGTTCGCCGCCCTCTCCCATGCCGAGCGCCATCGGCGTCATGCCGATGATCATCGCCAGCGCGGTCATGATGACCGGGCGGAAACGGACGAACCCGGCTTCCAGTGCGGCAGCCATGGGATCGCCCAGGATATCGTAGCGCTCGCGGGCGAAGGCGATCACGAGCACGGAGTTCGCCGTCGCCACGCCCATGCACATGATCGCGCCGGTCAGCGCCGGCACTGAGAGCGTGGTGTGGGTCGCGAACAGCATCCAGATGATGCCGGCGATCGCCGCGGGCAGCGCCGAGACGATCACGAACGGATCGGACCATGACTGGAAGTTCACCACGATCAGCAGATAGATCAGCACAATGGCGCCGATCAGGCCGAACAGCAGGCCAGCGAAAGCGCTGTTCATGGTGTCGACCTGCCCCAGCAGCACGACGCGGCTGCCGCGCGGAAGGTCCTTGGCGGTCTCAGCGATCACCTTGTTGATGTCGGCTGCCACCGAGCCAAGATCGCGCCCCTGCGGCGTGGCGAAGATCTGCACCATGGTCTGAATGTCGTATTGCGAGACCACCGCACTCGAAGCCGACCGCTTGATGTCGGCGATACCGCCCAGCATCGGAGTCGTCGGAAGGCCGGAGGCGGAAATCGGCAACGCCTCAAGCTTGCTCAGCGAGTCGATCTGATACTGCGGCGTCTGCATCACGATGGAGTACGAGACGCCGTTGGTCGGATCGAGGAAGAACGTCGGCGCGACCTGCGAGCTGCCGGCGAGGTTCACGACCATGCTGTTGGTCACATCGCGCGCGGTCAGACCCACATACTGCGCGCGGGTGCGGTCCACATCGACATTGAAGCTCGGGCTGTTCGGCGACTGCTGAATACGCGCATCGGCGACGCCCGGAATGAGCTTGATCCGCCGCAACAGGTCGTTGGCGTATGTGAAGTTCGCAGCGATGTTCGCGCCACGTACCTGAATGTCGATCGGCGCCGGCGAGCCGAAGTTAAGGATCTGGCTGACGATGTCGGCGGGCAGGAAAGCGAACGACACGCCCGGAAATTCACGGGGCAGCTTTTCGCGCAGCTCGCGCACATATTCCTCGGTCGGCTTGTGATCTTCCTTGAGCTTGATCTGGATGTCGCCGTCCTGCGTGCCGATCACGCCGGTGTTGTTGTAGGTCAGGTTGATGCCTGAAACCGGCATGCCGATGTTGTCGGCCATGGTCTCGATCTGATCCGGCGGGATAATCTGACGGATCACCTTCTGGACGTCCGCCAGCTTGTTGGCCGTCTCCTCGACACGGGTTCCGACCTGGGTGCGGACGTGAATCAGGATCTGGCCGGTGTCGACCGACGGGAAGAAGTTGCGGCCAAGGAACGGCACCAGGAGGAACGAGACGGCGACAAAACCGAGGAAGCCGACGACGAAAACCTTGCGGTGGCCGAGCGCCAACTGCAGCAGGCCGTAATAAACGTCCCTCACCCGTGCGAAGCGCTTTTCGAACGCGCGCTGGAACAGCACCAGCGGGTTGCGGCTTTCCGGCGGCGGCAGCGGATTGCCGTTCTCGTCATGCGGATGCGGATGGAGAAGATACTTCGCCATCGTCGGCACCAGGGTGCGCGACAGGATGAACGACCATGTCATCGCGAACATCACCGAAAGCGCCATCGGCACGAACAGGAAGCGCGAGACGCCGGTGAGGAAGAACATCGGCACGAACACGATGCAGATACAGAGCAGCGTGACGAACGCCGGCGTCGCGATCTGCCGGGCGCCCTCGAGGATGGCAGGCTCGACCTCCATCCCGTGTTCGAGATGGTAGTTGATGTTCTCGATGGTCACGGTCGCGTCGTCGACCAGGATGCCGACCGCCAGCGCCAACCCGCCCAGCGTCATGATGTTGAGCGTCTCGCCGACCAGCGACAGACAGACGATGGCGCCCATCACCGAGAGCGGGATCGAAATCGCAATGATCAGGGTCGAGCGCCAGCTTCCAAGAAACAGCAGGATCATGATGCTGGTCAGCACCGCAGCCAGCACGCCCTCGAAGGCGACACCGGCGATGGCGCCGCGCACGAAGATCGACTGGTCGCCCAGCTGATTGATCCGCAGCGCGTCCGGCAGCGTGTCCTTGACCTCGAGGATCTTTTTCTTGATGCCCGAAATGATGTCGAGCGTCGATGTCGCGCCCGCCTTCAGCACCATCATCAGCACCGCGCGATTGCCATCGACATGGACGATATTGGTTTGCGGCGGATTGCCGTCGCGGATCTGCGCAACGTCGCGGATGTAAACGGTGGCGCCGTTGACGACCTTGATCGGCAGGTTGCCGAGTTCGGCGATCTTCAGCGGCGAGTTGTTGAGCTGGATGTTGTATTCGAAATTGCCGATCTTCTGGGTGCCGACCGGCGTGATCAGGTTCTGCGCGGCGAGCGCATTGGCGACGTCCTGCCCCGACAGACCGAGCGACTGCATCGCCGTCGGATTGAGATCGATCTGGACCTGGCGCTGCTTGCCGCCGAACGGCCACGGGATCGCCGCGCCCGGCACGGTCACCAGCGGCGTGCGCAACTGGTTTGTCGCGAAGTCGAAGATGCTCTGTTCCGTCAGCCCCTCACCGCCCAGCGCGAGCTGAATGATCGGCACGGTCGATGCGCTGTAGTTCAGAATAAGCGGCGGCGTCGATCCGGGCGGCAACTGCCGCAGCATGGTTTGCGCGATCGCCGTCACCTGCGCGTTGGCGGTGCGGATATCGACGTTCGGCTGGAAGAAAATCTTGATAACGCCGTAAGTGGTGTATGAGTTGGCGGTGATGTGCTCGATGTCGTTGACCGTCGTGGTCAGCGCGCGCTGGAACGGCGTGACAATACGGCCGGCCATCTGATCCGGCGGCAGGCCGGTGTACTGCCACACCACGCCGATCACCGGGATGCGAATTTCCGGGAAAATATCCGTAGGTGTGCGCATCGCCGCCAGCGGACCGGCGATCAGCAGCAGAATGGCCATTACAACGAAAGTATAAGGCCGGCTAAGGGCGATACTGACGAGCTTGTTCATGCCGCACGTTTCTTGGTCGTCGGGCCGCAAACCGGCGTCCCGCAACGGAAGACCTTTGTTATTAGTGTTTCGCCGCGTGGCGCTGATCTACCCGACTCTGGTGTGCCAGCGCAACGCCGCAGGGCTCACAGACGCCTGTTTGCAACGCAGTATGGCCCGAAATTCGGGACTTTGCGTGGTGCCTTTTGTTCACGAACGCGTCAGAGCACGAGCTGGGTCTGGGTCACCACGGCGACGAGCTTGCCGTCGCCGGTTTCCAGCCGGGTCTGCCACACCTGTGTCCGCCGCCCCAGATGGACCGGGGTCGCGGTCGCGGTAACGGTCGCCCCCGCCTTCGCGCCACCGACGAAGTTGGTCTTGCTCTCGATGGTGGTGGTGCCCTTCGCGTCCGGCGGCAGGTTGATGACGGTCGCGGCCGCACCGACGGAATCGGCAAACGCCATCACCGCACCGCCGTGGATCGAGTTTCCCAAAGTGCAAAGGTCTTCGCGCACCACCATGGTGGCGACCACTTTGTTCGGCTCGGCCTGTGTGAAGGTTATGCCCATGAGGATGGCGAGAGGCATCGGCCGAGACTGGATCTTTTCAAGCAGGGTCACGCGGCCTCTCCAGTTGCTAACGTCATGGATGAACCCGCTGACGGGAGCATGAGCGAGTTAAAGTAACAGTTGAGGTGCCGGATCATGCGGCTTCCACGCCGCACCAGTTCGCCACGAACAGCGCAATCGCCCGCGTGGTCCTGCGCAGGGAGTCAATCTCGACCCGCTCATTGAAACCGTGCATCGCCTCGGCATTGGCCCCGAAGCAGAGGCTCGGGATACCGGCGTTGAGGCCATAGAAGCGGGTATCGGTCAGCGCGGTGAACGCCAGTTCCTTCATCGGCCCGCCATAGACGGTCTCGTAAACCGAGCGCAGCACAGCTTCGGACTCGTCCGCGCCGGTCAGTTCATAACCTTCGGACAGGAAGCCGGACCACTCCACCACCGGCGGGTTCTTCACCAGGAACGGATGCTGTTTTGCGGCGGCTTCGACACAGGCCACGATCTCGGCCTGATGATCGGCAATCGACCAGCCGGGCAGCACCGCGATCCGGCAATCGAGATCGCACCATGCCGGCACAGATGACGCCCAGTCGCCGCCCTTGATGATACCGGGATTGAAATTGATCGGATGCTTGACGACCTTGAAATGCCTGTCGCTGGCGGCGCGTGTGTTCCAGTCCTCTTCCAGCACTTCAAGCGCCTGAACCAGATGATAGGCCGCCTTGATGGCGTTGGCCCCCGCCCCCGCCTCGAACACATGCACCGGCTTGCCGCGCACCTTGAGGCGAAACCAGATCACGCCGACCTGCGAACGCACCAGCTTGCCGCCCGTCGGCTCCGGAATGAAACAGCAGTCGGCGCGATAGCCGCGTTGCACCGTCGAGAGCGCGCCGACGCCGGTGCTCTCTTCCTCGATCACCGACTGAAAATGAATCCGCGCCGTCGGCTTCCGGCCTGCCGCACGCAATGCATCGAGCGCATAAAGCGCGGCGACGGTGCCGGACTTCATGTCGCCCGCGCCGCGGCCATAGAGCCAGCCATCCTTGACCGTCGGTGAGAACGGCGGCGTGTCCCACATATCGAGCGGACCGGCAGGCACCACATCGCAGTGACCCTGCAGGATCAGCGAGCGCCCTGCTTCTCGCGCCGGACGGTAGGTGCCGACCACCGAACGCGCGCGGGAGAAATCGTGCTCGATCGGACCGAAGCCGCGCAGGTCCTTTAGGTCATCGATATTGATGTGCCAGTCATCGACCTCGTAGCCGCGCTGGCGCAAGAGATCGTGCATCATGTCCTGACACGGGCCTTCCGCGCCGCGGGTCGAAGGAATGGCGGAAAACTGCTTTGTGGTCTCAAGCTGACGGTCGAAGGCCTCGTCCACCGCATCGAGAATGCGGCGCTGGACCTCGTTCGAGGTTGTTTTGGCGTCCATCGCGTTCGTCCCTTCGTGCCCGCGTCTGTCGCGCGGATTACGGGCACGAGTGTAGCCAGTTTTAAGGGACCGTTGGAAGGGATGCGATGAGGTGAGGGGTAAGCGTGAGCCGAGACCGCCGGCGGGTTGAACCTGGTTCCCCGAAACGACGACTAATGATTTATGGTAGCAGCCGTAGACATGCGGGTCCGAACGGGTCGATCCAGTTCAAGCCATGCTGCTCAGGCTAAGTGTGACACAATGATTTTCACCTCCGACCACTTGAAGCACTCAGTCCTCGCCATCATGCTGCTGGCGATATTGCTCGCGTTCTACAAGGGGCGGCATGCGGTCTCTGCGAACGGCCGGTCGCTCGCCTGGACACAAATTCCCCTGATCGCGTTCCTGGCGGTTTCAATCGGTCCAAGCGTGGTCGCCACACTGATCTATCTTGGCTACAAATTCGGTCTGTTGCAGGCCGGAAAAGCCGGATACCACGCCGCTCGCACCCATACCGCTTGCAGGTTTGATCTGCTGGATTGTCGTACAACTTTTCGGAGGAACCACCAGCTCTCCGGAAGGGAGAGCTGCGCGGTCGTAAGCCATCGAGGCTCAATACCCCACGGTGAACCGCTGCCGTGAATGCGCGGGCTTCTCGATCTCGTCGGCCAGTGCGATGGCGTAGTCGGCGAACGAGATGCTGCTGCCCTTGTCGTTGCTCAGAAGCTGATCCTTGCCGAGTCGGAAGGTGCCGGTGCGCGGTCCCTCGAAGAACAGCGCCGACGGCGAGAGGAACGTCCAGTCGAGGTCTTTCTCCTGACGCAGCAGCGCGAGGAAGTCGCCGCCCTTTGTGGCCTCGGCTTT
>CAZQMD010000131.1:0-13055 GCA_964594185.1 uncultured Afipia sp.
GACATTGACGCGAATGCGGCGAATACCTTGGCGGTCGAGATAGTCCATGTGGACGTGGACCGAGGGCGCCCGTTGCATGTCGAGCAGCAGGTCGATGTGGTCCTCGACGTCGATGTCGCGCGCGCCGGACGCGCCACCAATGGCCGCAACACGGTGCCACGGCCCGAACAGCCACAGGAGATAGTCGAGTTCGTGGCTGAGATCCCGCAGCGCGCCGCCGCCAGCGTCGACCGTGGCAGACGCGGTGTTGCGATGGTCGCGGCCTGGTCGCCAATCCCTGATGTCCTGGCCGACGTAGGCGGAAACGGTGATCGCCTCGCGTCCCTGCAAACGTTCAACAAGGGCGGCCATCACGGGATGGAAGCGAAGATTGTATCCGACGCTGACGCGGGTGAAGGGATATCTCGGTGCTGTCGTCGGCGTTGCGAACAGTGGTTTCTCGACCAGAACGGAGCCCGCAAAACCCGTCTCCGATAGCTCCTGCAAATCGCGGCCATGCCGAGCGGTCTCAGTCGCGATCACGACATAATCCGGACGCTTGGCCGCGACGGCTTCTCCTATCACATGAAAGTCTCCGCCTTCGCGGCGGCTTACCGTCGAAACCTGCAGCCCCAGCTCGCGGAGGATTCGCGCATGCCTCGTGCCGATCGAGCCGAGCCCGACCACGAGGGCTACGGTGGACGTCACGTGAAGACCTCGTGAAACTCAGCATGGGCCTGCTCGAAATCCTCCATCCGTCCGATATCGAGCCAGTATTCGCGGATCGGATAGACCGCGACACGCCCCTTGCTGGCAATGACACGCTCCAGCACGGTCGGCATGTCGGTTCGGACACCGGGCGGGACATGACGGAACACGGAATTGCCGATCACGTAAATCCCGGCGCTGACGAACCAGCTCTCTGTCGGTTTCTCGCGAATAGTCTGCAGGAAGCCATCGGATGTCGAGACCACACCATAGGGGACATGCACCTTGTGCTCGCGCACGGCCATGGTCGCCTCCGCCGGCGTCGCGTTATGGAAGTCGAGCAAGGCCCCATAATTGATGGTGGTGAGGATGCCGCCATTGGTGACAACCACGGGCGGACCGGGTGGTGCGGGGAAGAGCCCCAGCGCGCGGGCGGTCCCTAGCCGCTCGGTCTCGTGCACGTACGGGATGGTGGCGCCGAATGAGGCGCCGTCGCCGAAGTAGTCCTTGATGGTGTCGGCCTTGTAGTTCACCGAGATGTAGATGTTGCCGAAACCCTGCTGAACCACGTTGCGCACAATGGTCTCAAGCAGCGGCCGGCCCCCGACATTGAGCATCGGCTTGGGCACGTCACGCGTCAGCGCGCCGAGCCGTTCTCCCAGTCCTCCAGCCATGATCAATACGGGATTGGCATATAGCCGCGGCTCGAGCAGTTCATCGAGCGTCTCGACGACGACGAGATGGCCTTCGGCATCGATGAGCGGGAGCTGCTTGATCGACTTCTGCCGCATCAGGTGGAGGCGGTCCTCGCGCGGCATTGTCGAGGAAGCCGAAACCGGCGCTCGGTTCATGATGTCCGTCGCCGGCCCGGTGAGCGGAGTACCCCGCAGCAAGCCACGCCGTACGTCGCCGTCTGTGACGACGCCGAGCAAGCGGTTGCGTTCGTCGAGCACGAGCGCAATCTGGATGCTTCCGCTCTCGATCGCTGCGATCGCCTGGCCGACGGTCGCCTGCGGTCCAACAACGGCCTTACGCCAGGATTTCATGGCAATTTTGTCTCGTAAACGCCAGATTATGGGCGGTCCATGGCCGGAGCTTGCTATATCGCGGCTGCGGCAGGCGGCGTCAACCCCGCTCCTGAGCCCGCAATCTTCCGGACCGAATCGGCAATTTGAACGGCTGATGGACAGCCGGTAGGATTGGTCAGAAACAGGAGGGGGCCATGGACGATCTCATCATCATTGGCGCCGGCGAGCATGCTGTCATGGTCTACGAGGCGGCGCTGCTGTCGGGCCAGTTCAACCTCGTCGGTTTTCTCGATCGCCAGCCGGGAGTGCTCGGAGAGCTTGCCTATCTCGGAACCGACAATGCGGCTCAAGATCACCCTCACGCCTCCTTTGTGCTCGGAATTGGGGCCATGCAGGCCGGGCCTGCGCGCCGACAGATGGTCGCCCGCATCCAGGTCAAGCGCTGGGCCACGGTCATCCATCCGAGGGCCGTCGTGTCGTCCGCAGCATCGCTCGGTGCGGGCAGCGTCGTCATGCCGGGTGCGATCGTCAACGCACGCAGCATGATCGGCAATCATTGCATCATCAATTCCGGGGTGGTGGTCGAGCACGATGTCCGGATCGGTCACTGCACGCATCTGTCGCCCGGGACGGTAGTCGGCGGCGGTGCGGAGATCGGCGACAATTGCTTCGTCGGCCTCGGGAGCCGAGTTCGCGATCACATATCCATCGGCCACGATACGCTGGTTGGGATGGGCGCGGTCGTAACGGCATCGTGGCCGCCAGGTTCCGTGCTGCGCGGCGTTCCGGCCAAGCCGCGACGCTAGAGCGGATCGTCAGGTTCGAGTGCTCGGGGCGCCGGCGTCCCAATCAGCGACCAATATTCGATCGGCGGACGACCTCCGCCGGGGCGTTTGGCTGTGATGTCGCTCGGACCAATGGCTTCGCCCGCCCGCAAGAGGCGCGCCGCCACGATGCTCTTGCGAGCCACCGGGATGTTCCTGATCTCCGACTGCTGCGGCGCCTTGATCCCGTCGCCGATCGCCAGTTCCACGTTGCGAATGGCTGTGACCATCAGTTTGAATCCCGCTGGCTCGAGCGAGGCGGCGTGGTCGGGACCCGTCGCCGTTCGATCGAGCGTGAGATGTTTTTCGATAGTGGTGGCGCCGAGCGCCACGGCCGCAACCGCGATCTCAAAGCCGTCGGTATGATCCGAATAGCCGACAGGAAGCTGGAACGCCGACCGCATCGCCGCCATCGCCGCCAGGTTCACATCGGCGACGGGACAAGGATAGTCGGTCGTGCAATGAAGCAGGCTGACATGCTTGGACAGGGCCGCGCGAGCCGAGGGATCGCGCCACGCCGCCCGAAACCCCGCGAGGCTGGGCCGGTCTTCATTCCCGCCGTAGCCATGAGCCAGCACGCCGAGCGCCTCCTCGACTTCCCCGAGTGTGGCCATTCCGGTCGACAGAATCAGCGTCGCCCCTGCCTTCGCCGCCGCGTGCAGCAGCGGTGCGTTGGTGAGATCGCCCGATCCGATCTTGATTCGCGGCAGATTGAGCGACAGCAGAAATCGGAGCGACACATCATCGAACGGCGTCGACAAGAACTCGATGCCGCGTTCGCGGGCTCTTTCGATCAATATGTGATGCGCCGTGTGCGGCAATTCGAGCCGCTCCAGCATGGCGAGCTGGCCTTCACCGGCATCCGTCGTGCGCTGCTGGTAATCCGCCTTCTTTGCGGACAGTCCCGCAAGCGCCTTGGCGCTGAAGGTCTGGAATTTGACGATGTCGGCGCCGGCCTGTGCGGCGGCATCGACCAGCGCCACCGCCTTGTCCAGGCTACCATCGTGATTGACGCCGGCTTCCGCGATGATCAGCGTGCGCTTCATCATGGCTGTGCTCCGCCCGCCGGAGACTCGTAGAAACCCTTCTTGAGCAGCATCTTGAAATCCGGGATCGCCGCAATGATGTCGGCAAAGCGCCGGCTTGCATGGCCGTCGCCATACGGATTGATCGTCTCCCGGCGTCCGCGTTGCAGAGCGTGCCCGATGGCGGCCGCAATCGCTGCGCGCTCGGGCGCAGCATGGAATACGGAGGCTGCGCGTTCACGTCCCTTTTGGCGGTCGCCTATATCCACGGTCGGGACGCCGAACGATGGTGCTTCTAGAAGACCGCTCGAGGAATTGCCAATCACCAGATCGACCTGGTTCATCAGGCTGAGGTAGCGGAGGTGGCCAAGCGAGGCAACTGCGATCGTGTTCGACCGTGTCGCAACGAAGCTCTCGATCCGTCCGTTCAACGCGCGCCCTTCGGCATCGGCATTGGCAAGGGTAAAGATCAGGCGGAAGTCCGGGTCGAGCGACGACAAGGCCGCAAACAGCTCCTCGAGCTCGGCCAGCGAACGTCCGGCTTCGACCGTCACCGGATGGAATGTGACGACAGCAGCCCGCTCATCAAGCGGCATGCCGAGGGCGTGGCCAATCTCACCGCGGTCCATGAGATCGGTCCGCCGAATCGCATCGATCCCTACCGAGCCGATGGTGTGGACGCGAGAGGGGTTTTCCCCGAGCCGGATCAGCCGCCGCGTCGAGCCCTCATTGCTCGTAAAATGCAGTTGCGACATCTTGCTGATGGCGTGACGGATGGATTCGTCCACCGCTCCCTCGGTAACGTCGCCGCCGAACAGATGGGCCATCGGAAGCCGCATGAACATCGCTGCCTGCGCGGCGGCGAACATCTCGAAACGATCGCCAAGCACGACGACGAGATCGGGACCGAGCCGCGTGAAGGCGTCGGCAAAGCCGATCACCCCGAGCCCGACGGACTTCGCCACGCCGACCCCGGTGTCGCTCGAGAGCAGAGTCACGACCTTTTCATCGACTTCGAAGCCCGCCTCGCGAATGGCGTTGAAAGTGTAACCGAACTCCGGCGCGAGATGCATGCCGGTGGCGACGAGTTGAAGCGTTAGTCCGGGCGCCTCCTGGATGGCGCGCATCGGCCAGACCAGCAGGCCGAAATCGGCACGGCTACCGGTCACGAAGCAGATCTTTCGCGCCCGGCTAGTCATCATGGATCCTGATACTGGCGCTAGAGGGCAGGTTGATCAGCCGGCGCTCGATCGATTCGGCGGTGGTGAGCTCGCCGCGCGGGCTCTGCGCGTATATCGCCAGCCGATGCATGAGGGTCCAGGCCGGCCGGGCGCCGAAGCCCGCATCGTTCAATGCTGTCAGGACCTCGTCGCGTCGTTCCGCATAGGCCTCGTCGAGCAGAATAGCGTTCAGCCAGTAATTGCTGGAGGTGTCTGCCGGTTCGCGCGCGAAGGATACACCTTCCAGTCGCGCAAAGGCGCGTTCGTAAGCGGCCGCGAGCCGACGCTTGCCGGCAAGAAAGCCGCCGAGTTGCTCGAGTTGCGCGCAACCCAGCGCTGCGTTCAAATTTGGAAGGCGGTAGTTGAAGCCGACCTCGTCATGCACGAAGGCCCATTTGTGCGGCAGCTTCGCGGTCGTCGTCAGGTGTTTGGCGCGACGCCCAAGGTCAACGTCATCTGTGAGGATGGCGCCGCCGCCGCCGGTGGTGACGATCTTGTTGCCATTGAAGCTCAACGCCGCGAGCCGGGCCTGTGATCCAACGGGACGCCCCTTGTAGGTCGAGCCCAGAGACTCAGCGGCATCCTCGACCAGCGCAATGCCCCAGCTCCGGGCGATGGCGGCGATCTCGTCGAGTTCGACGGGATGACCGAAAGTGTGCATCGGTGTGATCGCCGCTATGCGCCGTCCGGTCTGGTGATTGATCGCGCCCGCTGCGGTCCGTTTGGCAACGGTCTCGAGCCGCTTGGCGAGGGCGCATGGATCCATACCAAGCGTAACGGGCGAGCTGTCGACGAAGTGGGGGATAGCGCCGCAATAGGCGATCGCATTCGTGGTGGCGATGAAGGTGAGCGCCGGAGACATGACCTCGTCGCCGGGCTCGACCCCCGCCAGGCGAAAGCAGACGTGCAGCGCCGCCGTGCCGTTGACGACGGCCACCGCGCGACGGGCGCCCGTGATCTCTTCGAGCATGCGCTCGAAGCGCTCGACGAAAGGTCCGACCGAGGAGACGAAGGTGCTCTTGATGCACTCTTCGAGGTAGTTAATTTCATTGCCGGCGAACACCGGCTCATGCAGGCCGAGTGTAGCGGTGGGCGTGCCCGCAACGCACCTCACGGCATCGACAACGTCCTGCGGACTAAAAGTCCGCGTGCCGCCTGTGGGCTGAGCCGATGCCGCCGACATTTCAGACATTGTAAATGTCCGCCTTGTAGCGGCTGAGATTGGCGGGGTCGGTGAACCAGTGCACAGTGCGTTCGATCCCGCGGCGCATGCCGTCCAGGCCTCCGAAGACCGGACTCCAGCCGAGTTGCTGGCGCGCCCTGGAATTGTCCGCCCAGAGCCGCTCGACCTCGCTGTTCGCCGGCCGCAGCCGCGCCTCGTCGGTCTCGATGTCGACCTTGACGCCCATCACCTCTGCGATCATCTCGACGGTTGCACCAACCGAGATTTCGAAGCCGCTGCCGAGGTTGATGGTCTGGCCGACGGTCTGCTCCGCCGGAGCGGTCAGTCCGGCAATCAGGCCGCGTGCGGTATCGGTAACGAAGGAAAAATCCCGTGTCGGGCTGATTGCCCCGAGGCGGACGCGGCGCTTGCCGGTCGCGATCTGGCTGATGATGGTCGGGATCACGGCGCGCGCGGATTGCCGCGGACCGTAGGTGTTGAACGGCCTGATCACGACCACGGGCATGTCGAAAGAGGCCTGGAACGACAGAGCCATCTGGTCGGATGCGATTTTGGAGGCGGAGTAGGGCGATTGCCCGACCAATGGGTGGCTTTCCCTGATGGGAACGCTCTGCGCGGTGCCATAGACTTCGCTGGTCGAGGTCTGCACGAAACGGCGCACACCGGCCATGCGCGCCGCCTGGAGCACGTTCACGGTGCCGCGCACATTCGTCTCGACGTAAGATTCGGGTGCGGCATAGGAAAAGGGGATTGCGATCAAGGCCGCGAGGTGCAGCACGTCGGTGCAACCGGAGGCCGCCGCGATCATGAAGTGCGGATCGCGAATGTCGCCCGCGACGACCTCGACCGAGCGCATGACGTCGGCGGAGACCGTATCGAGCCATCCCCACGAGTTGAACGAGTTGTAATAGGCGACGGCCTTGACCCGTGCGCCGGCCTTCACCAGTTCCTCGACGACGTGCGAACCGATGAAGCCGTCGCTGCCGGTAACGAGGACACGGGCGTCCCTCAGATCTGCCATGCTGGACCCCAAAATGGCGATTAAGCCAACGTTCGCAACAAGATGGCGCTATAGCACACTGACCGGTTCGCGCAACCAAGTATGGTGCCTTTGGGCAAATGCCCGCACCCTCAGCGGTTTTGACGCTTCTCGACTAGGGCTTGCAGACCGAAAGAAGCCGCTGCTTCAAGAAGGCCTCCAGATTCCCGCCTTCAAACAGATGGCCGGCGATACCTGCCGCTTTCGCCGCAGCCATGTCGCTGCCCTTGTCTCCGATGACCATACTGCGTGCCATGTCGATCGGGAAGCGCTGCGCGAGATCGGTGATCATGCCAGGCCCGGGCTTACGACGGTCACTCACGCGGCGATAGCGGGCGACGCTTCCGTCGGGATGGTCGGGACAGAATTCGAAGGCGTCGATATGGGCGCCCACTTGCGCCAGTTGGTCAGCCATCCCGCGATGCAGGGTGACGACATGATGCTCCTCGTAATAACCGCGCGCAACGCCGGACTGATTGGTGATCACGAAGGCGAAGTAGCCGGCGTCGTTGACGGCCTTTACCGCCTCGCGCGCGCCCTCGATCCATTCTAGCTTGTCCGTCTCAAACGTGTAGCCGGAATCATGGTTGAGGACGCCGTCGCGATCGAAGAATACCGCGGGGCGCCGGAGCATCTCGCGCAACTCACGATCCGCGCGTGCGAAATCGTCGGGAATGCCGATGTCGATGAAGTAGCCGCGGTAGGCCTTGCCGCGGAGGTCGCCACGGGCGGCCAGTGTCGGAAACAGATCCTGCTCGAGCGAAGCGGGCAGAGAAGTGATGCCGGTGATCACAGATTTCTCGACGACGTAGATGCCCGCGTTGACCGGGCCGGTGGCGCCGGCGCCAGGCGCGATGAAGTCGCGCACCCGATCTCCGTCGAGCACGACGCGGCCATAGCGATCGCCGATCACGCCATCACGCAGTGCCATGTGCACGGGGCTATGCTGAGCGCTCACGATAAAATCGAGCAGGTTGATGTCGAACAGAGAATCGCCATTGAGCAGCAGGAAACGGTCGTGCAGGCGGTCGCCTGCATGTATCAGTGCACCGCCCGTCCCCAGCGGCGCTGTCTCGCAAGAGACGATGATCCGCGTCCGCCCACGTCTCGTGGCGGCGTAATGAGTCTCGACGATCTCGGCCCTATGCCCTGCAAGCAGCAAGATCTCGTCGAAGACGTCATAGCGGACGAGTTCGTCGATCAGTGTGTCCAGAAACGGACGCCCGCCGACATCGAGCATTGGCTTCGGAACGAGCTTGGTACGATCACCAAGCCGCGTACCGAGACCTCCGACGAGGACAACGGCCTGGGTCAGCATCGCCTGCGCACAACCTGGCCTGAAAAGACAGCGATCGACAGACCTGCGTCAACAAAGCGCCCAGGGCCGATATTCGAGGTTCTCGCTACTAACATTTTTGCCGGATGCTCCGATGCGTCCAACGACCGAGGCGTAACGATCCTATCGACCAAGGCACGAGCGGCAGCCCATGACGGGCTAGTCCGGCTTCGAGAACCAACGTCAACGCGAACGCCGCAACCTTTATCCAATAGGTTCCGACGGCCACGAAATTCAGCATGCCACCGATATACATCACGAGGAATCCGTACAGCAGATAGAGCGACATGAATGTCGATGCATATCGTCCCTGCAAGGTGCCTCTGACGATGTGCGCAGTCAACAGTGCGGTGATGAACCCGGAGCCGAGCAGAATTGGCCAAGCGTAGAAGGGGCCGAACAATTCAAAGAAAATTTCTGGAAACCCGCCCGCGAACTGAAATCCCTTGTAGATATGCTCCGACGTCCGGGGCTCGCCGATTGTCTCCAGCATCAGGTATTGCGGCGTCGTGTTCTTCCCGGGATCAAGAGGCGTCTGAAACAAAAGATTGAACGCCCTGTCGGGTTGCCATTGATCAAGGACGAAGACCCGCTCGTAGGAAATCCATCCCATCTCGCTAGGCTGGACCAGTACACGCTCCCAGAACTCCGATCGGACCTCGGCGCCCCGATAGCCGCGGACGGCGACGAGATTGTGGACAATTGCGGTCGCAGCTAGCACGACCACGAGAGAAAGGCCTGTCGCCAAAATTGTGACTTCACGCCTCTTGAAAGCTTGCGTCACCCAGTGAAAAGGAATCGACGAACGGGTTGTCTCGGTCTGCGCGACAACTGCCGCAAGCGGAATAATGAAATAGCTGGATAAGCTATAAAAAGCGGAGAAGCGATTGCCGGTCATAAAGATATAAACGATGAGAATCGCGAGCAAACACAAATGGCGAAGGCGCGTCTTGCCGGTTCGAAGCCTCTCCGAGGCGAACATGACACCCCACCAGAACGAAAGGAAACTGCCGTACGTGACGACCCAGCGATGGGCCGGCCCTCCGGTGTTCCGCGTGTATTCGTACCGCTCGGTCTCGGCGAAAAATGGAATGGAACCTCGACGTATCAAGTCTGCGAACAGCCAAGCGAGGAAGAGCGACGACAGAATAAAGGTTATATCTGCGAGGGTAATCTGTGAGGGGGCGGCCTCACGACCGTCACGATCCTGATGCCATGCCCTGATTTGATCTGCTCGCAGCACGAACATGAATGGAACGATGGTGACAAAGTAGGCCAGCACGTGCAGCGGGGTGGCCAATCCGGGCCCAACGAAACGCATCGTCTGGGCAGACCAGACCGGGCCGGCCAAGTCGATGAAGGCAGTGGAGGCGGTTCTCCACAGCAGGGTGAACAAAACGAAGAAAAGACCAATGAAGATAACAGGTCTGTAGGCGGCGAGATAAAAGATAAAGACCCAGAAGGCGGTCGCCGTAAGCAGGACAATGATCTGATCAGGAAGGGAGACCATCAAGCGCTTGTTCTATCGCGAGCAAACCGGGGTTAATGGAATAAGGCAAACTATCTGATGCGAGGCGAACTTAGCGCCGCAAACAGGAGGGTCGCCGTAATCAGCATCAGAAGGCCGGCCAGGAGCGATGCACTTAGTGCTCCCACGGATCGCAATGCCGTGGGCGAAACTTCGCGGGCCTGTTCGCTCTTCGTCGGTCTACTCGAGATTGCCAGATTCTCATCGACCTGAACACGATCCCTAAGGGTATTCCAGGCGGGAAGGGCGGATGTCAACGTGGGAGCGAAGTCTGGTCTCGCGAGTTGAGACTTGCCATCAGCGTTCGCGCTGAGGAGCATCCTGTTCAATTCGTCGTTGGATTTCTCCATGATCGCGATTCGCACGCGCGCGTCTTCGATCCGGGCCCTCAGGGGGCGGAGGCTTCGATCCATCAGCTCCCTGTGAATGTTGCCAATCTGCGTGGCCACCGCTTCGAGGGCAGCCTGAACATCGCCAGGCGACCCGGCTGAAACCTCGACCATAATCTCTTTCTCGTCTTCCAAGACGATGCCACGAAGGCTGGAGATTACCGCTGTTTTCGAGACTGCTGCGGTTTCAGGCGCAAAGGAGACGCTGTTGCCGATCTTCTCCCGAAAATACTTGTCCGACAGTCGTGCAACCAGAGCGCGTGACGGTTCCAATGGAGCGAGGGATGGTCCTGATGATTGGAAGATAAAGCTCAGCGGCGGGGCTTCTCCAATCGTGATCCGCATTCTGCCGGTCCAGATCTCCACGGGGTGATGGAGCGCGAACGCCAACACGGCCGCTGCCAAGGCAGCAGCACCAATCAGCCATTTGGATCTCCAGGCTCGTCGTGAGATGAACTTCAAGATCGTCCCGGCGGTTGGTGGCGCGTATGAGGTATTCTGGTCCACGAAGATCCCTTGGAATTGGCGGCAGAACTTTAGGCGCCCGGACCGCATAGTGGCAACCCCGGGGAATTGCGCGTGCCAATCGGACAAACTTGCGGCCAGAGCGAGAATTGTGCGGCGCGTTACTCTCGCGCCAGCACAACCGATGACCTGCCATAGAACCGCGCGATGCAATCGTTCGGCAGTTGTGACGGCGATTCCTTCAACTCGTCGCCCGCCAGAAGACGCGGCGAGACAGTCCGGCGAGGAACCACCACGTCACTGGCGTTCGATGTTGAAAGAAGTCTGTTCCGGTCAAGGCTTTCGCGCCAGTAGGTGACTAGTTCTGGCCACTCCTTGGAAAGCTGAACATAGGTGGGGGCCTTTGCCACTGGCTGGATATGCCAGGTTCCAATTGAGGCGGCGGCAAGAGCCAGGGCGCCCGCGGCGGCCGCCTTGTTGCGTGCAATAAAGGGAAGTGCAACACCGACGCACGCGTGCACGACGGTGATGAGGCAGGCGGACAACAGAACGAGCTCGACGGCGACGACTTCGTTCCGCGCCCGGAGCGCAAGGACCTCACCAGTCGAGTATGCCCCGATGAAGTAGGAGCCAAGCGCCCACAGCGCGGCCACTCCAAAAAGGGCCATCGCGTATAGGATATTCTGCAAAGCGTGCTGCGGTGTCAGCCTTCGAGCGGTTACGAGTGCAAAGCAGGCTACGAGGATCCAGAACGATTTGACGACATCGAGTCGGGCGAGCCCGAAACTATAATCCGCGAGATAGATGATGGCATTGTCGATCGACCCCGAGATATCTCCACTGCGCGAATATGCGCCGAGGCGAATTGCGTTACTGGGGGAAAGGAGAACCACGGCGTAGCTTGTCAGGATGACCACAAGCATGAATACGTGGAGACCGACCTGAGCCTCGCGACCCGTCACCAGCCGCCTAAAAAAGAGAGAGAGCGAGACCATCCCAAGCAGAAGAAATACTGTGAACTCGTTGAACATGGCGGTCATCGCGCAAAGCGGAACCGCCCAGATCAGAGATCGTGGGCGGATCTGGCTCCGGCTGAGAGCATTGCTCGTGATCCAGGAAGAGAAGAGCGTGGCACCGATGGCAGCTGTCAGGTAGCAGGCTGCACCCGTGACCCAGTAAACGAACTCGCTGATGTTCGGCAAAATGCTCAGCGTTACGCAACTCAGCAGTAGACCAAACAGGATTCCGAGAAGCGGTTCTCTCGTGCTTAAAAGCCAATTTCCGACGAGGGCCGTCGCAGCGAGATACAGCGCGAACACGAAGGCGTTGAATACCGGATAGACCACAAAGAGGTCGAGTTTACTGCCGCTTGCCAGCAAGGAGGGCAGCGTGATCAGCGCCAGAGCCGGTAGGCGCCCCGTCACGGAGACGTAGTACTGGTGAACATGTGCCGCGGCTTGCCCAATTGTGCTCGATGCCAGGCAGAAGTCGTCAGTCGAAGGGCTGCTGTAGAGTGTGGCTGCCGCGAATGGCAGCAGGTAATATGCCGGAAAAAAGCAGAGAAAGACGTATCCGGATCGGATGCAGGCGGTTAGAAGATTCGTGGCCCTCTCATTCATGGCGATCGGTTTCCGCGCGGACCCTTCCGAGCCGTGCGAGGGCTGTGGGCTCCCCGTGAATATCGCCGGCCTTTTGGCCGGGTGGGACCAGGTTCTTGATTCCACCAAGACGGACCGTGGTTGTAGCTATCTCGTCGAGGAAATCTCGCTCGTCGCAGGCCCTGATCAGGCATCTATAGTAGCGAAGTGCCAGTTCATGGTCCGATAAGACTGGCAGTTTCGGCGAGAACTCGATCGTCGCCTGGGGGCCGCGCAAGTCCATGTTTCGGAATGGCGACCCTTCCATCCGCATGGCTGCATCCATCTCCAGAAGAATGGTTGGTTGCTCGTTTCTTCCGGTGAAGCCGAAGAGAGGGCGATTGTCCCAAGCGAGGTGAAGGCCGCCTGTGACTTCAGTTATACCAAAAAAGGTGTGGCCTGGAACGTCGAGAAATCCGTCTTCGAGATTGAAAACGGCGGCAGGAGGCTCGGCGTAGCCACGTCTGAGCTGTTCAATCATTGCGGACTGCCGCAACCATCGGGCCTGCTGAAAGAAGTAGCTGTTCCAAAGCGCACAAAGATTTATTGAAACGATGAGCGCCGCCACGATGCTGGCCAAAGCCGTGGTCGAAACAAGCCTGACTGCCCGCATCACCCCGATGACAAGAAGTCCAAGCGGCAAGCCGAAGAGAAGCAGGTGTCGCGACTCGTAGAAGTGCCCCGTCGGGGCGAT
>CAZQMD010000132.1:0-12811 GCA_964594185.1 uncultured Afipia sp.
ACATTCGACCGGCCCGAGACCTACAATTCGGTCGACGCCGAGACCCACACTCAGGTCACCAATATCTGGCGTGACATCAACGACGATCCAGATGTCAACGCGGTCATCGTGACCGGAGCTGGCAAAGCCTTTTCGGCGGGGGGCGATTTCGAGCTGATCAAGAGTATTCTAGACAACCCGGTCGCACGGATGTCGACCTGGAAGGAGGCCAAGGATCTCGTTTATAACGTTATCAATTGCAACAAGCCGATCATCTCGGCGATCAACGGCGTCGCCGTCGGTGCAGGTCTCGTCGTCGGAATCCTGGCCGATATCTCGATTTGTGGAAAGTCCGCGCGCATCGTCGATGGTCATACGCGGCTTGGCGTCGCGGCGGGCGATGTCGCTTGCATCATCTGGCCGTTATTGTGCGGCCTTGCAAAAGCAAAATATTACCTGCTGACCTGCAAGCCACTGTCCGGCGAAGAAGCTGAGCGGATCGGTCTGGTGTCGCTATGCGTCGAAGACGCGGACTTGCAGAGGATAGCGATCGAGACGGCCGAGGAGCTTTCTAGCGGCGCGCAAAGCGCGATCCGTTGGACCAAGTACGCTCTTAACAACTGGCTGCGCGTCAATGGTCCGCTGTTCGATACCTCGACCGCGCTTGAGATTTTGGGTTTCACCGGCGCCGAGGCGCGCGAGGGATTGGCGTCCCATCTCGAAAAACGCAAGCCGGTGTTTCCGCAGGATTGCCCGCTCTGATTTTCGCGCGCGGCGGTCATCTCAGAAGGGGGCCGGAATTTCACCCGGCCTTCTTCTTGCGGCAGCCGTTAGCCGAGAATTATTTCATCGAACTGACGATCTCGCGAAGCCTGAATTTCTGCACTTTGCCGCTCGGCGTTTTCGGCAAGGCTTCGAGCACCTCAATGCGCTCCGGCCAGTAGTTCTTGGCTACAGCGTTCTCCGCCATATACGCCATCACGTCAGCTAACGTCAGTAATGCTCCCTCGCGCAGCACGACACAGGCACAGGCCCGCTCGCCCAAGCGTTCATCTGGCACTCCGACGATTGCGACTTCCCGGACGGCTGGATGGCGATACATCAGTTGTTCAATCTCGATCACCGGAACGTTCTCGCCGCCGCGGATGACGATGTCCTTGGTGCGCCCCGTGATACGAATGTAGCCGTCCTTGTCCTTGCGGGCGAGGTCGCCGGTCTCAAACCAGCCATCCTGATCGACGGCATAGAGATGCGGCCGCTTGAGGTAGCCCACAAAGGTGCCGGGGCCCCTCGCTTGTAGGCGCCCTTCTTCATCGTGAGGCAGGACTTTGCCCCCGCCATCGACGATCCTGACTTCCATACCCTGGCTTGGGCAACCGTCGGTCTCGAAGACTTTTTCCGGTGGATCGTCGAGCTTGGTGGTCGTCACCAGCCCGTTTTCCGTCATCCCCCATCCCGAGACGATGTGCGCACCAAGATTCTGTGTGGCCTGGCGCACTAAAACACGGGGAATTGGGGCGCCTGCCGATACGAAAGTGCGCAGTGAACGCAGCGCTTCAGGCCGCCGCTCCGCCTCCGCAGTCAAATCCGCCAGAAACGGCGTCGATGCCATGGTCATCGTCACGCGCTCTGTCTCGACAATATCGACCGCCTTGGCTGGATTCCAGATATCCTGAAGAATGACCCGTCCTCCCAGATACAGCGGCAGCAGCAGGCCGACGAGAAAACCGGTCTGATGGGCCATCGGCGAGGCCATCAGCACGACATCGTTGGCTGTGAGACGGACGCGATCCTCAAAATATCGCACGCTGTTCAGCAACGTATTGCCTGTATGCATCACCCCCTTGGGCTCACCTGTTGTGCCCGACGTATAAAGCAATTGCACGACATCATCGGCCGAGGCAGCGGTCGCTGCCTCAACCCGCTTTCCCGGCGAATTCAGCACGGTCTCGAAGTCTTGATTGTCGCCCGAACCGATAATGACGACGTGCTCAAGTGTGGGCACCTTGGCCTTGAGGCGGTCCGCCATTGCGGCGTGATCGAAATCGCGAAATCGCTGTGGAACGATCAGCACGCGCGTCTCGGCCAAGGTCAGCATGAATTCCATTTCGCGATCGCGGAAAATCGGCATGATGGGATTTGTGACCGCGCCGATCCGCAGCAGTGCGAGGTGAAGAGCCATGAATTGCCACCAATTCGGCAACTGATACGACACCACTTCGCCAGGCTTGACACCAAGCCGCAACAAATTAGCCGCGGTTCGCTCGGCAGCTTGCTGCAGTTCGCCGTATGTCAGCGCCGTACGTCGGTTGGACGCAGCTTCGTAGCCAACAACCGCGAGCCGCCCTGGATCGTTTCTGGCATGCCTCGAAAAAAACTCGAGCAAGGTTTGATCGCTCCAGAATCCAGCGGCCCGCATCGCTTGCTTGCGCTGATCTGACAAGATCGGATCCATCCCCATTGTACGCCTCTCCTTATGAAATCCTTGGAGTACCGGGGTCGGGGCCCGGTAAAAAGTCCGCTTCCACCCAGCCCGACAGCTCGCCATTTTCTCCGTGGTTTATGCGGCGCCAAGTTTCTCGCGAAGCCTGTCAACTGCTTCGGGATTGGCGAGTGCGGAAGATCGCCGGGATCCTTGCTTTCGAACACTGCTCGCAGCACCCGGCGCATGATCTTCATGTTGCGGGTTCGAGGCAGATCATCTACAAAAATTATCTTCTCCGGCCGGTACGATGCTCCCATGCCGCTCACGATAGCGGATGAGAGCTCGTTGACAATTTCACTCTCGACGTTCGTACCTGGCATGAGCACGCAGGCACAAACGATCGCCGAACCCTTTACCGGGTGCGGAATACCGAACACCGCCGCCTCGGAGACCTTGCCGGTGTCGATCAAAATGCCTTCGAGCTCGGACGGCCCGGTCCGCTTGCCTGAAATCTTGATGGTGTCGTCGGAGCGCCCGAGAATATAGTAAAGCCCATCATGGCCGCGCATCGCAAAATCGCCATGCACCCAAAGGCCGGGAAGCGTGCTCCAGTAGCTTTCGATATAGCGCGCATCGGCCTTCCACAAGCTCTTGGTCAACCCGATCGACGCATGGCGGAGCACCAGTTCGCCGACTTCGCCCGGTGGCAAACTTTTGCCGGACATATCCACGATGTCCGCGCCGACACCGAGCGCCGGACGGGAGAACGAACCGGGGTTCATCGGATGGTTCGGCGTCCCCGTGAAGATGCAACCTCCAACCTCGGTGCCGCCGGAAATGTTGATGATTGGAAGCTTTCTCTTGCAGACATGCTCGAAGAACCATTGCCACGGCGCGTTGGTCCATGCCTCGCCGCCCGACGCGGTCATACGCAGGCTCGACAGATCGTGGCGCTCGACGTCCTGCGTTCCATAGCGCATCAAACTACGGACTATGGTGGGGGATACTCCGAGATAGCTGACGCGATGATCCTGGATCAGCCGCCAGAATCGTCCGGTGTCCGGAAAATCCGGCGTGCCTTCGGCGATCAGAAGGCTCGCGCCGGCGAAACTGGGAATACATGCGCACATCGCGCCGACCATCCAGCCCATGTCACTGAGAAAGAAAAAACGGTCCGATGATTTGAAATCGGCGCAAATGATCATGTCGCGTGTGACCATAGAACCGATGAAGCTGATATGGGTCCAAACGCAACCCTTCGGTTCGCCGGTGGTTCCCGAGGTGTACAGCAGAATCGCGGCATCTTCCGCATTCATTTCGGCGGTCGCGATAGCGCCGTCCTTGCCGATGACGATATCGTGCCACCAGTGATCGCGGCCCTTTCGCATCGGGGTTTCGATCTTAAGGCCTTCACGATCGACGACGATCACGTGCTGCCGTGTCGGTGAGGATTCGAGCGGGCCGTCGAGGACGGATTTGAGCGGTGCCGCAGCGCCCCGCCGCCAGGTCCCGCTCGCGGTGATGACGGCCTTGGCGCCGCCATGGTTGAGCCGGGTTTGCATGGGAGCCGGACCGAAGCCGGAGAACAGCGGCATCAGGATCGCGCCCAATTTCAGCACAGCGAAAAACGCGATAAAGGTTTCCGGCAGGTTCGGCAAATAGAGAGCGACCACATCGCCCTTACCGACGCCGAGATCACGCAGTCCCTGCGCAAGCCGTCCGACGCCGCGGTCCAATTCACGATAGGTAAGCGCGCGCTGTTCGCGCTTGTCTTCACCCTCCCAGACCAAAAATGTCTGGTCCCATACGGGCGTGCTGCGATGCTTGTCAATGCAGTTCAGCACGATGTTGGTGGTCCCGCCGACGCACCAGCGTGCCCATGGCTGCCCGCGCGACAGATCCAACATTTGGTCGTAACTGCGATAGAATCGAACATCGCAGAACTTAAAGACTTCCTCCATTAGCCATGCCGGATCGGCCTCAGCCTTCGACGCGAGGTGATCGTAATCGTCATATCCGGTTGCGCGCAGGAAAGCGGTCAGATTGCTTGTTGCAATTAGCTCCGGCGGAGGTGTCCATGCATAGGACGTTGGATTATTCATCGACTACGTTCCCTGATTTGCAGTCAAGTTCAATTCGAGATTGACTTACCGGCCGATAGGAACGCATGCCCGATCGAACACGAGACGGTGGACAGGCCCGCCCGATAAGCATGTGTCCAGCCTGGACGCCTAATGCTAACGCTCTCGTCTTGCGAGTTCAATCGATTCTAACAATCGTTTGATAAATCTATTCGTATGGAACAACAAATGAGGTATCCATCTTTTGGACGCCGGTCGCAACCCGATTTGACTTGCCTCAATTTCTAACGTCTGTTAGGTTAGTGCAGGTACCAATCGAGGCACAAGTGAAAGTCAACCCGGACCTCGCGGAATTTCTCGCTCCAACGCATTACGTGGATTGCGACTCACCTGCGATTAGAGAGTTTGTCTCGCGTGTGGCTGGCGACAAACAGGACCGGTCGACGGCCGAGAAGGCAATCCTCCTATTTAACGCGGTACGAGACCAGATCAGATACGACCCCTACGCGGTGAGTTTGTCCGAAGCCGATTATCGCGCCAGCGAGATTCTCAAAACGCCTTCGGCGTTTTGTGTTCCGAAGGCAATATTGTTGACGGCCGCCATGCGCGCAGCGGGAATCCCCGCCGCGATCGGCTTTGCAGACGTTCGCAACCATCTGAATTCCCCCAAGCTGACGGAGTTAATGGGGACTGATCTCTTCATTTATCACGGCTACGTCGCGCTTTGGCTCGATAGGAAGATGTTCAAAGTGACGCCCGCGTTCAACATGGAGCTATGTGAACGATTTGGAGTCCGACCTCTTATCTTCGACGGTACGGCCGACGCGTTGTTTCACGAGTTCGACACGAGCGATCATCGCCATATGGAATATGTCAATGACCGAGGTTGGTTCGCCGACGCTCCGATAGGCAAGATGCTTGAGGACTTTCGCGTTGCATATCCCGCGCTGGTGACATTGAATACTGGTGGCGTCTTAATAGATGACGCTGCCTTCGGAGCGCCTCAATCAGGGGAGTAGGCCGGAGCGAACGAAACCGCGGGATTTGACTAGCCGAATCCAGGTGCGAGCTGAACACGACACTTGGGCGCGCAGTTTATCGATGGCGCGATCGGAATCGTCCGATTGGCCCCAGCCCGAAAATCTACGCACGGCGGCACGCGTCTCGCCGAGAGATGGCAATGGGGGCGATAGGTACGCTCATTTTGAGATCTGCCGCAATTCGGAAGGCTGCTTGGCGTATTGAACCGCGACACGACCGACCTTTTCACGTGCGATGACAAGTTTCTGAATTTGTGCGGTTCCGTCGCCGATTTGCAGGCCCATCACGTCGAGGTAACGCTGATGAAACGGCAGATCGGTGGTGTAACCGTAGTGGCCGTGAGTGAGGAGGCACTGGTGGATGATCTCGCAGGTCACTTTCGGCACATACCATTTGCACATCGCAGCTTCCGCGGTATGTGCAAGCCCGCGATCTCTGAGCGAAAGCGTATAGTAGCAAAGCTGCCGCATCATGGTGAGCTGGGTCTCGGCTTCCGCGAGCGGAAAGCTCACGCCCTGAAACTGCGCGATCGGCCGCTCGAAGGCGAGCCTTTCGGTTGAGTATTGCCATGCTTCATCGACCGAAGCCTGGGCAGGTCCGATGCACTCAAGGCCGATCAAGGCACGGCTATAGTCGAAGCCTGACATGATCTTGGAGAATCCCTTGTTCTCCTCTGCCATCAGGCACTCGGCCGGAATGAAGACGTCGTCGAAGAACACCGAGCCGCGTCCGACAGGTTTGGTACCGATGTCATCAAAATGCGTCCGCGTGATTCCGCTCTGCGCCAGATCGACAAAGAATGCGCTGACGCCACGTGCGCCGTCTTCGACCTTCCCGGTTCGGGCAAAGATGACTGCTGCGTCGCATTGATCTGAAAAACTCATGGAAGTCTTTTCACCGTTGAGGCGATAGCCATTTCCCGATTTTTCAGCTCGCAAAATGAGGTTGGCAGCGTCCGAACCGCCCCGCGGCTCGGTCAGGCCGAGGCCGATGATCTTCTCACCCCGGGCCACTTGCGGTAGCCACTCCTGAGCGATTTCGGGCGAGGCGTGCTCTGCGAGCATTCCGCCGAGCAGTGACGCCAGAAGTTGGACGTAGCTGGCGTTGAAGTCTCCATAAGCGATCTGCTCGACAATAATGCCTGCCGTCACGCTGCTCTCGCCAAGGCCGCCGTATTTTTCCGGCAGATCGGCGCCAATCAGGCCGAGTGACCCCATTTGTTTCAGCATGGCACGATCGATGCGGTGTTCCCTTGCCCGCCTCTGATAGTGGGGGCCCAGCTTGTCCTTCGCGAAACGCTTCGCGGTTTCCTGAAAAGCCTGCTGCTGCTCGCTAAGCGCGTAATCCATCGCGATTCCTCCCATCTAGGTGATCTTCAGTTCTTGCATTCAGTCTAACAACTGTTAGAAATTTAACAACCAGCCACGGAGGCAAGTCCATGCTGACGCCGACCAGCCCCGGAACATCGCTTTACCCTCATTTGCTATCTTCGCTAAAGGTAGGGCGGACCACGTTGCGTAACCGCATGATCATGGGGTCGATGCACACCCGTCTCGATATGGAGGACAACGGCGTGCACAAGATGGCGGTTTTCCTTGCCGAGCGCGCCAAGGGGGAGATAGGACTCATCATTACCGGCGGTTATGCGCCCAACAGCGCGGGTCTGATTGAGCCTGGGGGGCCGATTTTGACCGAACGTGCGCAAGCTCGCGAACTTCGTCGCATCACTGATGCTGTCCATCAGCACGGTGGTAAAGTCTGCATGCAAGTGTTGCATTCGGGCCGCTATTCCAAGCAAAGGGACTGCGTCGGTCCTTCTGACATCCCCACCCGCATCAATCGGTTTCCCCCGCGTGCAATGACTGGGGCAGAGATTGAACAGACGATCTCGGATTACGTGCGCTGCGCGCTGCTCGCAAAGGAGGCCGGGTTCGATGGCATTGAGATCATGGGATCGGAAGGTTACCTCATTAATCAGTTCACGGTGGTGCGAACCAACAACCGTACCGATGAGTGGGGCGGATCGGAGCAGAACCGCCATCGGCTCGCGGTGGAACTCGTCAAACGCTCGCGAAGCGCCACCGGCGACGACTTCATCATTGTCTACCGAATCTCGGCGCTGGACCTCGTCGAAGGAGGTGCAACCGGCGAGGAGATTGATCGGCTTGCCCAACGGGTCGAGGCCGCGGGCGCCGACATTCTCAACACCGGTATCGGCTGGCATGAAGCGCGCGTTCCCACGATCGCTTACGTCATTCCGCGCGGCGCATGGCGTTTTGCGGCATCGCGTCTGAAGAAAGCGGTCAGGATTCCGGTAGTGGCATCAAATCGCATTAATACGCCGGATACCGCAGAAGAGATTCTGGCGGCGGGGGATAGCGATCTAATATCGATGGCCCGCCCGATGCTGGCCGATCCGCACTTCGCCAGGAAGGTGCGGGAGGGCAACGCCGGCAAAATCAACATCTGCATTGCCTGCAATCAGGCCTGCCTCGACCTGATCTTTTCCGAGCGGACCGCGAGTTGCCTGGTTAATCCGCGTGCCTGCCGCGAGACTGAGTTTGAGGACGGCCCGGCTCAGACCTCGCGCAGGATCGCAGTGATTGGCGCAGGCGCGGGCGGTCTCGCAGCTGCCGCGGAAGCCAGCCGACGCGGGCACAAGGTAACCCTGTTTGAGGCCGCTGATCGCATAGGCGGGCAACTCAACCTTGCCCGAGCAGTCCCGGGCAAGGTCGAGTTCGACGAAATGCTGAGTTATTACAGCGGCCAAATCGCCGATGGCGGCGTCGATCTCCGGCTGAATTCGGCGCCGGCGGTCAGTGACCTGAAAGATGCACGGTTCGATGCCGTCGTTGTCGCCTGTGGTGTCCATCCTCGCGTCCCGGAGATTCAAGGCATCAATCATTCGAAGGTGATATTTTATAACGATCTATTGAGTGGCAAACGCCACGCGGGGCGGCGAGTGGCCATCATCGGCGCTGGAGGTATCGGTTTCGATGTCGCCGAATACCTCTGCCATTCGCAGCCTGATGAACCGCCAAAATCACGGGCAATGGATATTCGTGAGTTTCAGCAGGAGTGGAATGTCGATGCCAGCCTTACGAAAGCTGGAGGGCTATCGGGCGATCCGCTGGCACCAAAGCCAAGTTCGCGCGAAATTACCATGCTGCAGCGCAAGAAGACGCGGCCTGGCCTCGGTCTCGGCGTCTCGACTGGTTGGATCCTGCGTAGCAGTCTTGAAAAGCGCGGGGTCAAGATTGTCGGAGGGGTTATCTATCAGCGGATCGACGATCAAGGTTTGCATTTCGTGGCCGAGGGTGAGCCAAGTACGCTCGCGGTCGATACGATCGTAGTTTGCGCCGGCCAAGTATCTAACCGCGATATGCTCACCGAACTGCTCAAGACCGGAATCGAGACGCATGTCATCGGCGGCGCCAAGGAGGCTTCCGAACTCGACGCGATGCGTGCGGTCGAGGAGGGCGTGCGGGTCGCGCACGCGCTTTAAAGGGGGGAGGAGCCTGAGATGAGTTCGCAAAGCAGCCAGCCGAGTTACGGGTTCACCGACGACGAACTCTCCACGATCCCGACAGTGTACCGACCTGATCTGTTCACCGGCCAGACCATCATCGTCAGCGGCGCGGGGAGCGGACTCGGGAAGGCGATCGCATTCCTGTTTGCGAGGCTTGGCGCCAATCTGGCAATCTGCGGGCGCGACGCCGAGAAGCTCGCACACGTCGTTCCGGATCTAGAGAGTCTCGGCGCCCGCGTCTTCAGTAGAAGTCTCACCATCCGCGACCCCGATCAAGTCAACGAATTCGTCAAAGACGTCTGGGATCATTTTGGTCGTGTCGATGTGATGATCAATAATGCCGGTGGGCAGTTCGCCCAGATGGCCATCGACTTCAAGCCAAAGGGCTGGAACGCAGTGATCGATACCAACCTGAACGGATCGTGGTGGATGATGCAAGCGGCGGCTCGCGAGTGGATCGAGCGCGGCAAGACCGGCAATATCGTCAATATCGTGGCATTGATCTGGCGAGGCCTGCCGGGGATGGCGCACACCGCCGCGGCGCGGGCCGGGGTGATCTACGCGTCCAAGACCGTCGCGGTCGAATGGGCGCCGCACGGCATCCGGGTGAATTGTGTTGCCCCTGGCGTCAATGAAACCACGGCATTTGGCCGCTATGTTCCGGAAGGCTCCGCGACCTACAAGGAAGCGAATCCCATGAAACGGCACGGCGATGCATGGGATATCGCCGAGGCCTGCGTTTATCTCGCCGCGCCGTCAGGGAAATTCATCACGGGCGAAACGCTTTCGGTAGACGGCGGGCAGCAAATGTGGGGCGATCCGTGGCCTGCCGGACGTCCGGAATATTTTCGCATTGGTCAGACGTAAACAAGCTCCCGAAATCGAATATCCGATATGCCGCCGCAGCGTTAACGATTTTGACCGCTACGACAATCCTGCATCGCCGCGTTCGCGTTTGGCAAATTTAACGGCGTCGATCATATCGCGGGCGTCGTGGGCCAGATGTAGCGTCTCGCCGCCGTCGATGTACCAGTCCTCGCCGGTGACGAATTGACCGAGCGGCGAGGACAGAAAAATGATTGCTGCAGAAATATCCTCGACGCTGCCCATGCGCCCCAGCACGTTGCGGTTGAGCCTGACCCAGTCGTCCGGCGGTATCGGATAGCGGCCAAGCGCCTCGGTCTTGATGGTTCCGGGTGCGACGCAGTTTAGGCGAATACCGAACTCGGCCCACTCGTAGGCGAGCGTTCGCATCATCGCGGTAACGCCGCCGCGCGCTGCCGCGGTATGCACGAAGCCGCCAAGGCCGCTGCGGATACAGGCGGTTACGAACACAATCGATCCGCCATTCGCCAACATGAAATGGTCCGCGGCAGCCTTGGTTACCTGCCACGAGCCGATCAGGTTGTTGCGGATCACGGTTTCAAAGCCCTTGTTGCTGAGTTCGCGGGCTGGCGTGACGAATTGTCCGCCGGCATTATTGACGAGGATATTGAGCCCGCCGAACTCGGCTTTGATCTTCTCCATCGCGCGTTCGATCAAGTCGGGTTCGCGAATGTCCGCCGACACGGCAAATGCCTCGCCACCCGCGTCGCGGATTACCTTTGCGGTGCTCTCTATCGGATCGATGCGGCGGCCGAGAACGGCGATGCGGGCCCCGCAGCGCGCCATCTCAATGGCCGTGGCGCGGCCCATTCCTGTGCCGCCGCCGGTGACGAGTGCGACCTGGCCCTTGAGAAGTTCCGGCGCGAAGCGCGTTTTTGAAGGACTCTCGTGCATCACCAATCCCATGCCTGAAAATACTTTTGCGTTCGGTCGAGTTTAATATATTCTAACATATGTTAGAATACATAAAAAGGCAGATCGATGTCAGACAATGAACCTATACGTTATTCGCTCGAGGATGGCATTGCCACGATTACCATCGATCGGCCCGCGCGTAAGAACGCCTTGTCGGTTGAGGCGATGAACGGTTTGACCAATGCCTGGGAGCGTGTCGAACGGGATTCCCAGGCGAGGGTGGTGATCCTGACCTCGGCTGACTGCGGCGTATTCTCCGCCGGTCTGGACCTCAGGCAGGCAGCCGAGATCAGGGCGCGTGACGGCGTCGACATACTGACCCTGATGCGCGATCCGATGCAAACGGCCATGCGAACCGTTTCAAAGCCGATCATCGCGGCGATGACTGGGTCGCTGATGGCGGGCGGGATGCTGCTGGCGCTGAAGTGCGACCTGAGGATCGGCTTACGCGGTACACGCGCCGGGATTACCGAGGTCAAGATGGGGCGGGGATCGCCGTGGGCAGTACCGCTGCTCTGGATGTTGCCGCAACCCGTGGTGATGGAACTCGTCTTGACCGGCGAGACCCTGCCGATCGAGCGGCTCGCGGAGTATGGTTTCGTCAATTATCTGGAAGAAACACCCGACGCTGTTCGTGCGCGTGCATTGCAACTTGCGCGCAAGATTGTAGAAGGCGCACCATTGTCGGTGAGGGCGGCCAAGGCCAGCGTGTTGGCCGCGATGGACCTCGGCTGCGAGAAGGGGCTCGTTGAGGCCAACAGGCTTCATGTCGAAGCCTACGCAAGCCTCGATGCCATTGAAGGCCCGAGAGCCTTTGCAGAGAAGCGTAAGCCGGTGTGGCAAGGTAAATAAGGCAAGGCAGATGAGGATTGTGCCGAACGATGTCCGCTTTCATGCTTTCGAGTTGATAGCGGATACCAATCCTTTCCGACAATTTTTCCTTACCCGCAGGGTCAACGATGAGCACGCACCACGTCGGCACCCCGAAACGCTCGGCTTATTTCAGAGAAGAGCATGAACTGCTGAAAGCCCAGATACGGCGATTCGTCGAGGAGGAGATCAAGCCGTATGCGCTGCAATGGGAGCAGGACGGCATGGTGCCGCGCGACGTGCTGCGGCGCATGGGTGAGCTTGGCTTTCTGGGCATCCGCTATTCAGCAGAATATGGCGGCTCGAACATGGATACGTTGGCCACCGTTGTTTTGGCCGAGGAACTGGGACGGTCGACGTTCTCGGGAGTGGCGATCACGGTTCTGGTTCATACCGACATGGCGTCGGTGCATCTCTACAACGCCGGCTCGCAGGCCTTGAAGGACCACTTCATGCCGGATGTCATTGCAGGGAAGAAGATCGTCGCTGTCGGCGTCACCGAACCTGGCGCGGGCTCTGACGTGAAAGGCATTCGCACCACCGCGCGCCGCGAGGGCGACGGCTATGTGCTCAATGGCACCAAGATGTTCATCACCAACGGTGTACATGCGGACCTTTATTGCATCGCCGCCGTGAGCAGTCCGGATGCACGTCCGTCCCAGCGCTTGTCGATGTTCCTCGTGGAGAAAGGTACGCCCGGTTTCCGGGTTGGTCGCGATCTCGACAAGCAGGGCTGGAGGTCATCAGACACGGCGGAGTTGCTGTTCGAGGATTGCCGGATCCCCGCAACGAACCTGCTCGGCGAGGAGGGACGCGGTTTCTACGGGATCATGCAAAACTTCCAGAACGAGCGGATCGTGCTCGGTGCAATGGCGATGGGTGAGGCGCTAGCTGCGATAGAGATCACGCTGGACTGGGTCACGCAGCGGCAGACCTTCGGCGCGCCGCTGTGGTCGAGACAGGCTATCCGTCATCGGTTGGCGATGCTGGCGGCCAAGGTTGAGGCAGGGCGGCAACTTGTTTATTGCGCGGCATGGCTGGTAACGCAGGGGATCGATGCCACCAAGGAAGTATCGATGGTCAAGG
>CAZQMD010000133.1:0-12781 GCA_964594185.1 uncultured Afipia sp.
GGACGTCAGGTCGTCAACCGCCACGCGGACCAGTGGCACATCCGGTCTCTGCGGATCCGAAAGCACGGCATCCACGCCCGCGCCGAGATTGAAGATCACCTTGAGGTTGGGAAACGCGGCAAGCTCACCATGCTTCGGCTTCCAGACCGCTGCATAATCGATCGCAATCGGATCATGCGCGTCATCCGGAATAGACACGATATCGCGACCGGGAAGCGCTGTCCGGAAACGATCACGCCATCGTTCAGGAGCCCAGTTTTCGTCGCCGCTGCGAATAAGAAGAGCCAAGGCCCCTTTGGACATGTCAGCTCCGCTCAGTTCTTTTGAATCCAGAACTGATACATGGTTGCGAAGGTGGCAGGATTTTCCGCTTCGAACGTGGCCCAGTTGGCGAGATTGGTCGCCGCGCGATCCTCCGGGAAACGCCGGAGATAACTGCTCCGCGCCGGGGTCTCGAAGCCCAGAAATGCGAAACCCGCCTCGCGCAGGAAATCCGCGATCTGCGGAATCGAAAACTGATGTTCCTGAACATGAAACAGCAGGTCGCGGCACTCGCTCGTGCTGAAGAAATCGCTGAAGCCCGTAATGTTGTGCAGATCATCGCCCGGCGCCCGGCCCGCCACATCGGCGCGCAGGCGGCGCACCTCGGACACGGAATACGCCCTGCCCTGCTTTGCGAGGAGATCGCGCGCCGTATTGATGTCGCGCCGCGCCGTCGAACTATAAAGCCCGATATGCATCAGGCCGCCGGGCCGCAGCAGACCGGCAAGCCGCCGCCAGCCGGTCAGCGGCTCTTTCAGATGATGCAGCACGCCGCTCGAGTCGATGACATCGAATGTCTTGCCATCCTCGAGTGCGAGAATGTCGCCTTGCGCGTAGCGCAGATTGGTCAATCCGAGTTCTTTTGTTTTCCGGATCGCGTAGCCAAGACTCGCAAGACTGAGATCGATCGCAAGCACATTCGCCGATTGCAATTGCTGCGCGCGCTGGATGGCATGCTGCCCGGTGCCGCATCCCGCGATCAGCACGTCGATGGCGCGATTGCCGAGCGGCTTGTAGGGCACGCCGGGAAACCGCATGCCGATATAGGCATCGACCGGCAGCGCCTGCGTCTCCGCGAAAACCCTGCTCCATCGCGGATAAGGGTTTTCCTCGTATTGCGCACGGACCTTTTCCGAAACACCGTCCTCGATCGCGGTCAGCCGTTCAATCGAGGAGCGAATGTTCAGTTCCTCGCGATGATCGCTGATGTGCTGCTTGATCAGTCCTGCCATGGCGTCAGGCCAGGATCGCTCCGCAAGCTGTTCAGCGGCGGGAATCGAATGCAGCGGCAGATAGCTTGCAAGAACCGCAAGCTTCACCGGCGCAATCGCCTGCCCCTGCACGATCTCATTGGCAATATCGTCACGAAGCTTGCCGAGTTGGGCCTGCTCCTGATCCGTGACATCGAAAACATATTCGTTGATGAAGCCCTGCTGGCCGAGCGCGGCGACAAGAGGCAGCCACGCATCTCCATCCAGTGCGCCCGTTGCAATGTCGTTCAGCGCCGCGCGCCGGACCGCTGTCAGAACGCGCTCGATCGCAACCGTCGTCACCGGCGATGTTCCGAGCAGCGCGCCCAGCAGGCCATCGCCATCGAGCGCGGCGAGATCGGCCGGACTGAACATCTCCGTCAGCCGCACATCACCTTCACGCGAGGCTTGTTCGACGGCGCGGGCCATGGCCGGCGTGCGCAACAGAACCGTGCCCGCAGCCGCCGAGATATCGCGCGGGCGGCACCATGGCTCGCGCAAGGCGCGCACCAGAAGCTGAACGAGATTCGGATCGATCCTGACCGTGGCGGGATCGAGCTGGCGCAGCGCCATCACAAAGGTGGATTTGAGACCGGCGGCATCGTCGATGCGCAATCCCTGACTTGCGGTTGCAAGCGCCTCGACCGGGCGGCCCTGCAGCAGGAGCAGCGCAGCGAGGTTGTTATGCGCGCCGGGGAAATTGGGATCGATCTCAATTGCTTTTCGATTGTGCACGATTGCTTCGTCGTCGTGCCCGCGGTCCGACAGAATACGCGCCAGATTGTAATGCGGCTCGGGATTGCGCCGGTCCGATGCGATCGCCTTGCGCAGAAGATCGATCGCTGCGTCGCTCTGGCCCACTTGATGCGCCAGCAGGCCGAGATATCCGAGCGCGCCGGTGTGGCGCGGATTGGCGGCGAGCACCTCGCGATAATTCGCTTCGGCCTCGCGCATGCGGCCAGCCTGATGGTGCGCCATCGCCTGCCGGAACAGTGTCTCTTCGAGAAAGCCGGACGAACGCGCAACATCCTTGCCGGTTTTTCCTTCAGCCCGGCGTTGTTTTCTGTTCACGATTTCGACCTGACGGATGTTTCTGGATCAGCGGCGCGGACACTACTGTATCGGCGCGGGGCGATCCAGACACAGGACGGCGCGGATTACCAGCGCCCGAAGCCGAAGAAACCCGAGAACGGCGACGGGCCGACATTGCCCGGAGGCCGCGCGAATCCGTCACGCGGCGATCCAACCCGCTGACGTTGCGGCGGCGGCGCGTTCGGATTGAACAGCCCCTGCACCACGACCTGCTGCTTCTTCGGCTTCGGCTTTGACTGCGCATTGGTGCCATCCAACGGCGCGCTCGCGACAACCGGATCGCTCGGCGGCGCACTGAGCACCCCCACTTCGCGTCGCGGCCACGCGAAATCATCGGCGCGTCCGGCGGGTGCTGCGAGCGGTTCGCCCTTCACCAGCGTGCGCGCGGCAAGCGCATCCACCGAAGCCGGCCGCGTGCCGATACCGCCAAGCAGTTCATCGGTGCCGACCTGCGAGGCGACCAGCGGCGTCACCGGTCCCATCAACGGACGCGGCCCTGCTTCACCCGGACGGATGTTGGAATCCGGCGCGAAGGTTTCGCTCGGCACCGCGAGCGGACCATCGGTGTGGGCCGCGAGCACGCGGCGGATTTCACGCTCGGTATAGTGCGCAAGCTTGCGCGCACCGGCCTTGGTGAAGAACACGCCATCGGCCGAACGCAGGCGGCGGATCTGACCCTCGAAGTCCGGACCCTGCTGCGCAAAACGTCCGGCGTCATCGACGAAACCATCCCACACATCGACATAGGTGATGCCGGCCTTGCCTGCGCCGTCGCGATAGAGCGCATCGAGGAAAAGCATGTCGGATGTGGCCTTGGGGCCGCGCACCGCAGGCAGACCGACCCAGATCACCGGCACGCCCTTGGATTTCAGGACGGCGATCATCTCCTCGATCTTCTTGGCGTAGAGTTCGACCCAGCGCTCCTCGCGGAAATCGTACATGCCGCTGCCGGAGCGCGCCTTCTCCGTGGCCATGATCTGCGGCTGCTCGTCATCGTCGGGAGCTGCTTCAGAGTCCGACGGCTTATTGTCCGACGTCCTGGTGTCGGCAGGTTTGTTGTCGGCATTGGTCTCGGCAGGCTTGTCGCCCGGCTTCGCGGCAGTGTCCGGCTCGTTCGGCTTGCCGCGCGAGTCCTTCTTCGCGCCTTTCGCCCTGTCGCCCGGTTTCTCACCCGGCTTGGCATCGGCCTTCTTTTCCACGACAGGTTCGCGGATCGGCACGCGGTCATTGAGGCCGAGCATCACCACAATGACGTCCGGCTTTTCGGTCGCGAGGATGCCCTTGGCCGCGGCGGCCCAATCCTGCGGATCGCCCTTCGGCTGATACTTGATCAGGCCCGAGACGGTCTTGTGCTTGCGGATCACGCCGAGGTCCGTCGATTCCGACAGCGCGTCTTCAAGACCGTAGGCGAGCCAGTCGGCCATGGCGTCGCCGAGCACCAGCACGTTGCGATCGGCGGGCGCGTCGCGCTTGGCAGCCGCGGGCGCGCGCGAGGAGTCCACCGGGCGCGGCGCCTGCTGCGGGCCGGGACCGAAGGTATCGCCGAACGGCGCGAAGAAACCGCCTCCGCTGCGCGGCGGCGCGGACGGCCGCTGCGGACGGCCGAAGCCGAAATCGAAAAACTGCGCCGAAGCCGGCGCGACAATGCCGAACAGCATGGCACCCGCGACCGCGAAGACCGTTAAAGGTCCGCGTTCGGTGAACATGCGGAGAAATGATCTCGGTGTCGGCATGCGGGTCACGGCTGGCTAAATCGATACAGCAAAATAGGTGCAGATTCAGGCCCCAACAGGGCGAAATCCCCGCCCATAAACAGGCGATGCCGCGCCCCCGTCAAGGGCCGGAACCGCCTCTACAGCGCCTATTTTACCGCCCCCGCAGCCGCGCCAGCACACCGGACGAGGCAAAGCCGTCCGCAGGCAGACCGGCCGCGGCCTGATAGCTGCGCAGCGCCTTTTTGGTCTCGCCGCCGAGATTGCCGTCCGGCTCGCCGCGATAGAACCCGCGCTGGGCCAGCAACTGCTGCAGCTCGAACCGCTCGTCGCGGGACAGCACCCGCTCCTGCCGCGGCCATTCCTGCACGAACGGCGTACCGCCGCGCAGCCGGTCGGCGAAATGACCGATGGCGAGCGCATACGCCTCCGACGGGTTGTAGCGCATGATCGCGCGGAAATTGCCGAGCATCAGGAAGCCCGGACCATCGGCGCCTGCGGGCGCGAGCAGAAACGCCTTGTCGGTGGTGCGGGGAAACGGCTTGCCGCCCGCACGCTTGATGCCGAGGTGCTCCCACTGTGCGACGGTGTAGTTCTTGGCGCGGTCGGCATGCAGATAGTTGAAGCCCTGCGGCACCTCGACCTCATAGCCCCAGGTCTGTCCCTGCGACCAGCCGTCCTTTTTGAACTTCGCCGCCGTGGAGGCGATGATGTCCGGAATGTCGTCCACGGTGTTGCGCTTGCCGTCACCGTCGAAATCCACCGCGAACTTCTTGAACGCAGTCGGCATGAACTGCGTCGCGCCGAACGCACCGGCCCATGAGCCGCGCATCTGCTGCGGCGTCAGATCGCCGTGATGAAGAATCTCAAGCGCGGCGAGAAACTCGTCCTTGAAATAACCCTGACGGCGGCCGACGCAGGCCAGCGTCGCGGTCGAATTCAGAACGCTGCGGTCACCGCCCTGCGTGCCGTAATTCGACTCGATGCCCCAGATCGCCGCGATGATATAGCGGTCGACGCCATAGGCTTTTTCGACAGCGGCAAAGGTCGCCGCGTTCTTCGCCAGCACGTCGCGGCCCTTCGCGATCCGCGCATCGGTCACCAGAATATCGAGATAGTCCCACACCGCCTTGGTGAATTCCGGCTGCGAGTCCATCAGGTCCATGATGCGCAGATCGGGCGACAGATCGGCGGTGAAGCGGCGGAAGCTCGCCTCGGAGACGCCGCGGCGCGCAGCCTCCGGCCAGAAGCCGGCGACGCAGCGGTCGAAATTCGCCGCCGAATTGCGGATCGCATCCGCGGTCATCAGCGGATGACCGGACGCGCCGTCCTCGCCGCTCCATTCTTTCGCGGGTGCTGCCTGCGCCATGCGGCGCGAAGGCGCGGCCTGTGGCGCGGGCGCGGTCTGACGCGGCGACGTTGCCGCAGGCTGGTTGATCGAGCCGGTGATGTCGCCGATCCACGACAAAGGCCCGCGCCCGGATGCGGTCTGGCCATGCGCCGGTCCGGCGATCAGGGACATCGCCCCGACCACGGACAAGGTCAGCGCCGCTCCCGCGACCATCAGCCAGGGGCTTTCTTCACGTCCGATCCGCGCCATTTTACGTTTCACCCACTCAACACTATCCCGCTTACAGGAGGCCCGGACAGGGTTTCCACCCGATTAACAACGCGGCATTTTTTGGCGGCGAGATGACGCGGGGCGCATCACGTCGTCCCGGCGAAGGCCGGGACCCATACTCCCTGAACGCCGGGCCCAAGCGAGAATCGCGCCGAATACCTGCAGCAAGATGCATCGACAGGGGTGATGGGTCCCGGCCGGAGCCCGTCATCGGACGGCGCTTTGCGCCGATCCGTTGGCCGGGACGACATCTTGAAAGTAGCCCGCCACAAAAAATCCGCAGACCGCTCACCCCGCGTTCATCCCTTTCCCCTTACGAGGGAACTCCTTGGCCACCCGGCGGTTTTTCAACGCCGCAAAACCTGCTACCACCCGTCAACGTCTCTCCCAGCCCGCAAAGAGCCTCATGAAAATCCGCAAAGCTGTGTTTCCCGTCGCCGGTCTCGGCACCCGTTTCCTGCCCGCCACCAAGGCGATGCCGAAGGAAATGCTCACCGTGGTGGACCGCCCGCTGATCCAGCATGTGGTGGACGAGGCGCTGGAAGCGGGCATCGAACATCTCGTGTTCGTCACCGGGCGCAACAAGGGCGTGATCGAGGATCACTTCGACCGGCCCTATGAGCTTGAGGACACGCTGAAGGAGCGCAACAAGGTGAAGGAAATGGACATCCTCGAGCGCGACCAGCCAAAGGCGGGCGCGACCTCGTTCACCCGCCAGCAGGCGCCGCTTGGTCTCGGCCATGCGGTGTGGTGCGCGCGTGACATCATCGGCAACGAGCCGTTTGCCGTGCTGCTGCCGGACGTGCTGGTGAAAAACAAGCCGAGCGGCCTGAAGCAGATGATCGACGCAGCCAACGCCGCAGGCGCGGACAAGGCCAACATCATCGCCGTGGAAGAAGTGCCGATGGACCAGGTCCATATGTATGGCGTGGTCGGCGTCGGAAAGCCCAAGGGCGACATGTTCGAACTCGACGGCATGGTCGAGAAGCCGAAGAAAGAAGCCGCGCCCTCGAACCTCTCGATCACCGGGCGTTACATTTTGCAGCCGGAAATCTTCAAGGTGCTGGAGACGCAGGAGCGCGGCGCAGGCGGCGAAATCCAGCTCACCGACGCGATGCTCGGGCTGGCGAAGTCACAGCCGTTCTACGGCTTCAAGTTCAAGGGCAAGAGCTACGACTGCGGCTCGAAGTCAGGATTTTTGGCCGCGAACATCGCCTATGCGATGGACCGCGAGGATTTGCGCAGCGATCTATTGAGCGAGATGAAGAAGTATATCTAGGGTGCCTCGACCACCTCACCATCTTCCTTGATGAAGCGGCCAATGTGGGGATTCGGCAAAAGCTCAATGACCGCCTCCGATGGCCGGCAAAGCTTCACGCCTTTCGGCGTCACGACGATCGGTCGATTGATGAGGACAGGATGCTCCAGCATTGCATCAATCAACTGATCGTCCGACCATTTTGAATCGGCCAGACCAAGTTCGGCATAAGGCGTTCCTTTTTCGCGCAACAGCGCGCGTGGAGAGATTTCCATCGCCGCGAGGAGTTCGAGCAGCCGTGCCCGCGATGGCGGTGTTTTCAAATATTCGATGACGGTTGGCTCGATGCCGCTTTGCCGGATCATCGCCAATGTATTGCGCGATGTGCCGCAATCGGGATTGTGATAGATCGTAACACTCATGATCGAACCTCCGATGGGCGAACGACATCTTGCTTTGCGTTGAGCAGCCACGTCATGACGCCGAGCCCGATCAGTGCCCCGAATAATTCAGCCAGAATAAACCCCGGCAAATCCACTGGCCGTATGCCCGAAAATGTGTTGGTCAGCGAGCGGGCAATGGCGACTGCCGGATTCGCAAATGATGTCGATGCCGTGAACCAATAAGCGGCAGTTATGTACAGTCCGACCAGCCACGGGATCGCGTCCTGCCGAAACCGGACCCCGCCGAGAATGGTTGCGATGAGACCGAAGGCTGCGATGCCTTCAGCAAACCACTGCGAACCTCCCGTTCGTATTTTCAACGAGACGTCCAGTATAGGTAGCGCAAACATCGCGTGCGCCGCCATCGCACCAATGATGCCCCCTGCAACCTGCGCCACAACATAAAGCGACGCATTCGACGTCGACAATTGCCGCTTCAACGCGAAGACAAGCGACACCGCAGGATTGAAATGCGCGCCCGATACGGGCCCAAGAATCGTAATCAACACAACCAGAATGGCGCCGGTCGGCAAAGTGTTGCCCAGCAAGGTCAGTGCCGCATCCTTCGTCATGGTTTCAGCCATGATGCCGGAGCCAATAACCGTTGCGACCAGCACGGCCGTGCCGAGCGCTTCTGCAGCTAAACGCCGAGGCAGGTCGAACGATAACATCAGCAACAGGGCTCCGCAGGAGCCCGCTTCGCTGCGGGAACACCACACGCGCTTTCCTTTTCGCGCGCGATCCGCGCCACACGCTCGCCCGACCCGTCGCCGTAGGTAGTGCTTTCACCTGTAGTCAAGAAGGTTTCCCACGAAATTCCAGCCGGGTCTTCGATCCAGGATTTTTCAGACTTAGCGTAGCAGCAGGCGGTCTGCCCCTGCTCAATGATCTCACCGCCCGCCTCACGCAACCGCGCGTATACTTCGTTCAGTTCGCCGGCATTCTCGACCTGAATTCCGAGATGATCGAGACCAGCTTCCGTGCCTCGTGTCGAAATCGCGAAGTTCACGCGCGGATCGTCGAGCATCCACTTTGCATAATCGCTTTTAACAACGGCCGGTTTCGCCGCGAACAGCGCTGAATAGAAGTTTATCGAATGCGAGAGATCGTTAACTGCGACGTGGATATGCAGACGCTTCACTTGAGACCTCCTTCAAGCGGAAACTTTAGTGCTCTTGCGCGCGGGCTTACATTCGACGGCGGGCGCGCAGACCTCGCCTCCCCCGCAGCAATTTTCGGTGAGGTAGCCAATCAAACCGTTCATGGTGTCGAACTGCGCAGCGTACATCATTGAGCGACCATCGCGCCGAACCGTTACGAGGCCCGCTTCACGTAATCGGTCCAAATGAAATGTCAGCGCGTTAGGCAGCAAACCAAGCTCGGCTGCAATCTCACCAGCCGCAACTCCCTGCGGCCCGGCTTGCACGAGCAGCCGAAAAGCATCGAGCCGGTTTTCCTGCGAAAGAGCGGCGAGCGCTCCAAGAATGTCTGACTTCTTCATATTTCAATGATTATTGAAATATCGGAACTACGCAAGTGTTATTTCAATAATTATTGAAATAATTTGAGCTTGAACGAAACCATTTGACATCACCATAGTATAGGTATATATTCCCATAACTTCATTCGTGAGGGGCGCTTCTAGAGGCGATCCTGAAGTGGAATGAAGCGCGGCGCCCGCGCGCGTGGTTCGCAGCCATGCTCCCGGGAGGCGGCGGGTCATCGTCCGGGCTCACTATGAAGCTCTGCCGTTCGCGGCTGGACGGTGGACAGGATGAAGGCAGGCGAAAGCCTGCCGGATCAGGATACGTCCGTCCTGTCCCGGAAGTACGATCCCGACGCCCAAAATCGCCGCTGTTGGCGCGCCGAGAGGCGACGCGCTTCCTTCTCATTGAGGGAGGCGAAAACACCACCCTTTGCGCCTTTCGGCGCGCCACTCCCCCTCATGATTTGGAGGGGCACAGCATGAAGAGACAACCCGCGCGATGCGCGGGAGCATTGGCGCGTGCGGATTTCCAACGTGGCTGTTTGAAAATTGAATCGGGAGTTTGAGAAAATGCAGACGCGCGCAACACTCACGATATCGTCCCCGCGCAGGTGGGGACCCATCACCACCGAACATTGCGATAAGAGCGAGACGATTGCTCCGGCATCTCCTTTCAACCGGAAATTCAGGGAGTATGGATCCCGGCCAGAGCCTGTCATCGGACGGCGCTTTGCGCCGATCCGTTGGCCGGGACGACCGGATGAGAGATCGCGCAAGACCATCTGCCTCACATTTTTGTGTGGAATTTTGCCGTAACGGCGGGGTCTTATCCGCGTATCTCCAGTACCGGCGGCCAACGCCGACAGCCTGATGAGGACCCCATGACACGCACCACGTTCCGCCGCACCGCTCTCGCCCTTTCCGCTGCCGGCGTGCTGGCGCTCGGCGGTCTTGCCGCCCCGGCGCGCGCCGCCGAGGAGGCTTTCATCATTCCGCCGCCGAGCGCCGACATCGCACCCAGCGATGGGCTGAAAACCTTCGTGCTCGCGGGCGGCTGCTTCTGGGGCGTGCAAGGCGTCTATCAGCACACCAAGGGCGTGACCAACGCCGTGTCGGGTTATGCGGGCGGCAAGGCCTCGACCGCAAACTATGAGACCGTCGGGCGCGGCACGACAGGCCACGCCGAAGCCGTGCAGATCACCTACGATCCGAAGCAGGTGTCATTGGGCAAGCTGCTGCAGATCTATTTCTCGGTGGTGCACGATCCGACCCAGCTCAACCGCCAGGGGCCGGACAGCGGCACGCAGTATCGCTCGACCATCTTCACCTCCGATCCGGCCGAGAAAAAGCTGGCGCAGGATTATATCGCCCAGCTCAACGGCACGAAGGTCTACAAGAAGACCATCGCCACCACGCTCGAACCGTTGCAGGGCTTCTATGCGGCGGAAGATTATCATCAGGACTACCTGACGCTGCACCCCAACCAGCCCTATATTGTGTTCAACGATTTGCCGAAGATCGAGAATCTGAAGAAGATCTTCGCCGACAGCTATCGCGACAAGCCCGCGCTGGTGCGCGAGGCAAAAGCGAACAACTAACGCGCGAACACGCGCAGCGTTGGACGGAATAAAGCGGCGAGCCGCAAGGTTCGCCGCTTTGATGTGAGACACACAACGACATCACGAAAGGAGCTCGCGACATGACCGACACCAAAACGACCACCGGCTCCGGCACTGTGCAGAAATCCGAGAGCGAGTGGCGCAAGGAGCTGACGCCGATGCAGTACGCCGTGCTGCGCGAGAAGGCGACCGAGCGCCCGTTCACCGGCGAATACGATCACTCGTTCGATCCGGGCACCTATGTCTGCGCGGGTTGCGGACAGCCACTGTTCGAGTCCGGCGACAAGTTCGATTCCGGTTGCGGCTGGCCGGCCTTCTCCGCCCCCGCCACCGAGGGCAGCATTGCGGAAGAGCGTGATATTTCACACGGCATGATCCGCACCGAAGTGCTGTGCTCGAATTGCGAAGGCCACCTCGGCCACGTCTTCCCGGACGGGCCGGGGCCGACGGGATTGCGTTACTGCATCAATTCCGCGGCACTGAAACATCAGCCCAAATAACGGGCCGATCACAAACACGTCTGTTTGAAAAAATTCCAAACCGCGCGGCTTGTCAAAGGCCGCGCGGCACCTATCTCTCGCTTCCCGTTTGCATGCAAACGATAACGGCGCGCCAACAAGAAACGTTTCTAACGAACTTCTGCAGTCCAGGAATTCACGATGTCCACCACATCTCGCCAGACCGTTCTGGCTCTCGGCCTTGCGGGCCTTCTCGCCGACGCCATTGCCTCCCACCCCGCCTTCGCTGTCAGCCGCGTGACGCTGTTCAAGGTTGTCTCGCCACAAAACGAGGTGGTGATCGGCCTCACCAAGGCCGAGCTCGCGCAGATGAAAGGCAAGACCCCCGAGGCAGTGGAGAAGGCCCTGCGCGATGTCGGTTCGCTGCAGGTCTGGCAATACGGCGTTCGCCGCGGCGTCAGCGGCGTGCCGGAGCACGCGCCGGTGCGCAAGATCGCCATCGCCGATAAGCCCGACACCCATATCGAGCACTACACGACGCCGCTGAAGGTGGTGTCGATCTCCGATGAAATCCTGACGGAAGCCATTCAGTAGCGCGGCGATCGCAACGGCCCCACGGCCGCGAAGACCCGCATTTTCGCGGGCAAAATCCGGTAAAATCGCAGCCTGCAAAATGCTCAGGCCGCCATGCGAACGGGCAGCCACCGGCGGGCGCCACACGACCCGCGCTAGAGCATTGAAATTCAAGCGTTTATTGGCGCCGCCCGCCGCACCGCGCCGCCGTTCATCATAGGGCGCATGATAGGGTGCATGACGGGTCGCAATTGGCGAAAAAAGGCCTATATTAGAGTCTCTTCTGGAATGACTGACACAGGCCGCGCGGCTCTCCCTATGGACCCGTCCTCCGGCCGTCGTTTCCATTGAATCCCAATCAAGAAGGCGGAGATCATGGCTGCGTTCAACTACAACACCGAAGCCGAACTCTTTCCTGCGGCGATCCGCAAGAAAAAGCGCGCCGGCTTTGCGTACCGCCGGTTCCCGACCGCAGCCGAGGCCGTGCAGTTCGCCATCGAGCAACTTCCCGCTGACAGCCTGAACGGCGCGTACCTGCAGGTGGACGAGGCCCGCTTCGACCAGAGCGGAATCCGCACGCTGTATGAAAGCGAAGCGTTTCCGCTCGAGCGCAACCGGCCGGAGCCGGTGGCGGCCCCCGAAGAAGACGAGAAGCAGACGGCGACGGGCTGATCGCTCTACGGCCCATCGCGCCATCGTCACGACGTCTCTCGCGTCCGCTCCTATCCTCAGGTTCTCGGCTGCTTGTCCATCCAGCGCTTGAGAATCCGCATGTTGCGCATGTTGGCGCGGAACATGACGTCGAACGCGTCGCCGGCGAACGGCACCAGGCCCACCACGCCATCCACCGCCACATTGCCGAGCATCCGCGCCACCAGATATTTCGGCGCGCCGAGTGCGCGCGCCTCGCGCACGATCCATAGCGAGATCGCCGTGGTGAGAATATCGCCGACAATCGGCACGAGGCCGATCAGGCCGTCGATGCCGTAACGGATCTTGGTGCCCGGCACCACGAAGGCGACGTCGAGCAGCTTCGACAGCGCCTCGATGCGCGCAAAGCGCTGCTCGCGCGTGAGCGGGCCGAACGAGATGCCGCCGAGCGCGCTGGAGAACTGCTCGAAATCGACACCCGCGCCGAACCGCCCCGAGGTGCCAAAGCCGCCGGGATGCACCTCGTTGCCGTCCTGATCGATGATCGGCGGCCGCTTGCCGCCGCTGCGGGGCTTC
>CAZQMD010000134.1:0-12760 GCA_964594185.1 uncultured Afipia sp.
CTTGCGATCGGCTCGATCCGCCGCGCCATGACGCAGGCGCTGGCAAAATTGCCGGACCTCCCGGAATGGATCAGCCCCGAAGTGCTGCGGCGATGTTCGTTCCCGCCCATCGCCGAGGCGCTGCACCGGGTTCACGAGCCGGTCGAACTCACCGACATCCTGCCCCAAAACCCCTTCTGGTCGCGGCTGGCCTTCGACGAACTGCTCGCGGGACAACTGGCGCTGGCGCTGGTACGCGCACAACTCCGACGTCCGGCCGGTGTTCGCAATGCCGGTGACGGGCATCTGCGCCACAAGATCATCGATGCGCTGCCCTACGCACTGACAAACTCGCAGCAGGAGGCGGCCAAGGCCATCGCCGGCGATCTGAATGAACCGGTACGGATGTTGCGCCTCCTGCAGGGCGATGTGGGCTCGGGCAAAACCGTTGTGGCCCTGCTCGCAGCCGCGGCCGTCGCCGAAACCGGCAAGCAATCCGCATTGATGGCTCCGACGGAAATCCTCGCGCGCCAGCATATCAAGACCATCGCGCCGCTGGCCGAGCGCGCGGGCATGAATGTCGCCATTCTCACCGGCCACGAGAAAGGCAAGGAACGCCGCGAGATCATCGCCGGTCTCGCGAATGGCGAAATCGATCTTCTGGTCGGCACCCATGCGCTGATTCAGGACGATGTGATTTTCAAGGATCTGGCGCTGGCCATCGTGGACGAACAGCATCGCTTCGGCGTGCGCGAACGCCTCACGCTGACCGAGAAAGGCGACGCGGTGGATGTGCTGGTGCTGAGCGCCACGCCGATCCCGCGCACGCTGGTGCTGACCTATTTCGGCGACATGGACATTTCGGAACTGCGCGAGAAGCCAGCAGGCCGCCAGCCGATCGACACCCGCGCTGTTCCAAAAAGCCGCATCAAGGAGATCGTGGACGGGCTGGACCGCGCCATCGAGTCAGGCAAGCGCGCCTACTGGATCTGCCCGCTGGTGGAGGAAACCGAATCCGAGGATCACGCACATCTCACCAACGCGACCAAACGCTTCGAGACGCTGCAAAAGCGCTTCGGCGACCGGGTCGGTCTCGTTCACGGCCAGATGAAAGGCACCGAGAAAGATCGCGTGATGGCGCAGTTCGCGGCAGGTGAAATTCAGCTCCTGGTCGCGACCACTGTTGTCGAAGTCGGTGTCGATGTCCCGCAGGCGACCATCATGGTGATCGAGAACGCCGAGCGCTTCGGTCTCGCACAATTGCACCAGTTGCGCGGCCGCATTGGGCGCGGCTCGGAAGCCTCGACCTGCATGCTGCTCTATCACGAGCCGCTTTCAGAAATGTCCACGGCGCGGCTAAAAGTGATCCGCGAAACGACCGACGGATTCAGGATTGCGGAAGAGGATCTGCGCCTGCGCGGCGAAGGCGAAGTGCTCGGCACCCGCCAGAGCGGCCTGCCCGGCTATCGCATCGCGCGGCCCGAGGTCCACGCACAACTCATCGCACAGGCGCGCGACGAGGCGGTGCGGATCATGCAGGACAACCCGAAGCTGAATGGCGAGCGAGGTGAAGCGCTGCGGTGTTTGCTCTATTTGTATGAACGCGATGAAGCGCTGCCGCTGATCGGTGCGGGGTAGAAAAAGGCCCGGATCAAATCCGGGCCTTTGATTATCACGGACGCCTGTAGCTGCTGCTCGAATTCGAGCTTGGTGCGCGGTAGGTGCTGGACGAATTCGTCGTTCCATAGGCACGCTGCGTCGCAGCCGACAGACTCTTGTACTCGCGGTCCTGACGTGCGCGCTGCGAGTTGTAGCTTTGCGCGTCCGCGTAGGACCACAGGCCGACAATCAATCCGGTTGAAATAGCAATCGTTGCAATAAATGCCTTCACGGCGTTTCCCCAATTTTCAAAAAGCCGCTTATGCGGCTCACTTTTGAAACAGGATTCGCGACAAACCGCCCTGCGTCAAACAGCAGCATGGACAAAATCAAGAATCTAAAGTGGGGGAACCTTGCTTGATTGGCGCGGACAGATGCTGAGTTATGCCATGTGCCTGGCGACCAGAACACGTCCCGCCGTCCATAGCGCGCTCGGAATTGTCGGAGCGCCGATCATGGACATCGTCAGTATGCTCAACGCAAAATTTGCGGCCCACCACCGCCACTCCGGCGTGCGGAATCCCAGACCCGAACATGCGATGTTCACGAAAAACGCCGCGTAAGCCACGACGGCCGACAGGGACACACTGCCATAACCTGCAATCCGCATTTCGGTCACAACCGTCACGACAATGCTGACCAGAACAACCGTCCAGACAAGTGAGTGCGTTGTAAATGCGCGCATTAGTGCAGATCTGCCTGTCAGGAAACCGAGCGAAGCACAGACTAATCCACCTTCGCCGGGTCAGGCGTCTGCGAGGCTGTCGCCACGCGCGCGGCATTGGCCATCTCGGCCAGCGCGTTGACCTTCTTCTGCGCGTCGCTGCCCGGTTGAACCACGCCCGCCGACATAATCAACGTCGCAGCAGCATCGGTGCTCATGTCGACTTCGATCAGCTTCGACTTCGGAACGTAGAAGAAGAAACCGGTAGTCGGGTTCGGCGCGCAGGGCAGGAACACCGAGATGAATTCATCGTTCTGCGGAAGCTTGTTCGCGATCTCCACACTTGGCGGCTGGGAGATCAGCACGATCGACCACATGCCCGGCGACGGGAATTCCACCAAACCGACCTTGCGGAAGCTGGAGCCGTTGCCTGAGAACAGCGTTTCGAACACCTGCTTGAGGCCGCGATAGATCGCGCGCACCACCGGCATGCGGCCGAGCAGCCCCTCGCCGAATTCGACCAGCGTTCGCCCGATCAGGTTGGCGGCGAGAAATCCGAGAAAGGTTAGCGCGAAGAACGCGACGATCAGGCCATAGCCCGGCAGGCCGAACGGCAAATAGGTCTCCGGACGGTACGCGACCGGCACGAACGGCCGCACAATCCCGTCCACCCAGGTCACGAACCACCAGATCAGATAGATCGTGATCGCGATCGGGCCGGCGATGATCAGGCCGGTCAGGAAATAGCGGCGCAGCCGCGCCATGGCACCACGCGGCGCGTCGGGCGGCGGCACGGGCGGAAGGCCTCCCGGGAGCATGTTGGGCGAAGTCTCATTCATCGCAAAACCGAGCCATCTTCATCCAGAATGGTGGAACACCATCTCAAATCATTGCGACAGCACTGTATCAGACTTTTCCGGGCGCAACTGGCCCGCCTTGCGACCGATTGTCTGACTGGATTCTTATTCGACGGTCACCGACTTCGCGAGGTTCCGGGGCTGGTCCACGTCGGTGCCCATCACCACAGCGGTGTGATAGGCCAGCAGTTGCACCGGAATGGCGTAAACCAGCGGCGTCACCGTGGCCGGCATGTCCGGCAGCACGATCGTCACCAGCGAGTCCACGGTGGCATCCTTGGCGCCCTGTGCATCGGTCATCAGGATGATCCGCCCGCCCCGCGCCGCGACCTCCTGCATGTTGGAGACGGTCTTCTCGAACACCCGGTCATAAGGCGCGATCACGACCACCGGCATCTTCTCGTCGATCAGTGCGATCGGACCGTGCTTGAGTTCGCCCGCGGCATAACCCTCGGCGTGGATGTAGGAGATTTCCTTGAGCTTGAGCGCACCTTCCAGTGCCAGCGGATAGTTGGTTCCGCGGCCCAGATAGAGCACGTCCTGGCTCTTGGCGATGTCGCGCGCCAGCTTCTCGATCTGCGGCTCAAGCGCCAGCGCCTGCGTCATCAGACGCGGCACTTCGATAAGGCCGTGGACCAGCTTGGTCTCGTCCGACTCGGACAGTTCACCGCGCGCCCTGCCCGCCGCAATGGATAGCGCAGCCAACGCCGCAAGCTGACAGGTAAACGCCTTGGTCGAGGCCACACCGATTTCAGGACCGGCCAGTGTCGGCAGTGCGGTTTCGCTTTCGCGCGCGATGGTCGAGGTCGGCACGTTGACGATGGAAATCGTGTGCAGGCCCTGCGACTTGGCATAGCGCAGCGCAGCCAGCGTATCGGCGGTCTCGCCGGACTGCGAAATGAAGATCGCCAGATCGCCCTTGCGCAGCGGTGCTTCGCGGTAACGGAATTCGGACGCGACATCGAGTTCGACCGGCAGACGCGCGAGGCGATCGAACCAGTATTTCGCGACAAAGCCCGCATAGCTCGCGGTGCCGCAGGCGGTGATGGAGACGCGCTGAATGTCCTTGAAGTCGAATGGCAGCTTCACCGGCATCGCCACCTTTTCGGTGGCCATGTCGATATAGTGCGCCAGCGTGTGGCCGACGACCTCGGGCTGCTCGTGAATTTCCTTCGCCATGAAGTGGCGGTAGTTCGCCTTGTCCACCAGCGAGGTCGCGGTGTTGTGCCGGACGATCTCGCGCTCCACGACGGCGTTCTTGTCGTCGTAGACGGTGGCCTCGTCGCGCGAGAGCACGACCCAGTCGCCGTCATCGAGATAGCTGATAGTGTCGGTAAACGGCCCGAGCGCGATGGCGTCGGAGCCAAGATACATCTCGCCGTCGCCGTAGCCGACCGCGAGCGGCGAGCCCTTGCGCGCGCCGATCATCAGATTCTGTTCGCCCTTGAAGATGAAGGCGAGCGCGAACGCGCCATGCAGCTGCGGCAGCGTCGCCTTCACGGCGTCCGCCGGCGACAGGCCCTTGGCGAGATAGGAATTGACCAGATGCGCGACGACTTCGGTATCGGTCTCGCTGGAAAACTTCGCGCCCTCGGCTTCGAGCCGCGCGCGCAGATCGCGGAAATTTTCGATGATGCCGTTATGGACCACCGCAACGTTATCGGTCGCGTGCGGATGCGCATTGTTTTCGGTCGGCTTGCCGTGTGTCGCCCAGCGCGTATGACCGATACCGATATGCCCCGCGAGCGGGGACGTCTTCAGCACCGCTTCGAGGTTCTTCAGCTTGCCCTTCGCGCGGCGGCGATCGAGCTGAATGCCTTCCAGCGTCGCAACACCCGCGGAATCGTATCCGCGATATTCAAGCCGCTTGAGGGAATCGACCAGCTGCTCCGCAACCGGCCCACGTCCAAGAATTCCGACAATTCCGCACATGCGGTTTGTTATCTCCAGCCTGCCCGAATGCAGCCTTATGTAGCGAGGAATAACACAATCCTGCCTCAACAATTGTTGCGGATTGTCAGCATAGCTAATGTTTCAGGGTCACTTTTCTTCCCTCATTTTCCCCAAAAAATCGACCCTAAGATATTGATTTAACTCGCATCTTTCGACTTTTCATGTATCATCCTTTTTCAAGGCCCCTGATCCTCTTTCAGGCCGCAACACTACCTATGCACTCCCTTTTTTGGGGACAAACGAAATGCCGCGTCAGCATCTGACCGATCTGTGGATCAAAAACCTCAAGCCACCCCCTGCACCTCAACAGATCGACTACTTTGATGATGGACGTGCAAGCGTTCGGGGATTGATCCTCCGAGTGAGCTACGGCGACACCAAAACTTGGCGGGTGATGCACTACTCCTCGGCGGGAGCATCCAAGACCTTCAAGCTAGGCCGCTACCCCGTGATGACGCTCTCGCAGGCTCGTGACGCAGCCCTTGAGTTCCTCCGCGATCCGAAGAAGCACACCGAGCAGCGCGTCGCCCCCGAAACATTCGAGGACGTAATCCAGAAGTATCTGACCCTTTACGTCCGTAAAAATAATTTGCGCACCGGCAAGGTCATCGAACAGAGAATAACCAAGTACCTCACGCCCAAGTTCAAGGATTTCGAGTTTGGCTCGATCCGACGCCGCGATCTCGTTGAACTGCTCGACGACATCGAGCAAAACAACGGCGCTCCGATGGCCGACGCGATCCTAACCACGTTCAAGGGCATCGCGACCTGGCAGATGTCCCGCGACGAAGACTATCGCAGTCCAATCGGGCCGCACATGAAGCGCTACCACACGCCTGTGCGTGATCGCGTCCTCGCTGACGACGAAATCCGCGCGTTATGGTCTGCGACCGGCGACCTCGGGGTGTTCGGGGGCATGTGTCGCGTGTTGCTGCTAACCGGACAACGGCGCGCGAAAGTGAACCTGATGCAATGGGACGACATTGTGGATGGCGTCTGGAATATTCGAACCGAGCCGAACGAGAAGCCTAACTGCGGTCGGATCAAACTGCCGCAGATGGTGCTCGACATCGTCGAGTCCCAGCCTAAGTTTAGAAAGAACCCCTACGTCTTCGCCGGGTTACGTGGGCGTGGCCCGTTCAACGCCATCGGTCAGCACGTCGAGCATCTTGAACGGCGGATGAAGTTGATCTTGCCGGATATGGAGCCGCATACCCTGCACGATCTCCGACGCACATTCCGAACACGGCTCGCGCAAATCGGGATCGAGGAAACCCTAGCTCAACGATGCATTGGGCATGTGGTCGGGACCAGAAACGCCCGCAGGTACAACCACTACTCTTTTCACGACGAGATGGCCGTCGCCTTTCAGGCCCTCGCGGACCACGTGTCGGGCCTCGTGACGCCGCCGCCCTCTGGGAATGTCGTTCGCCTAACGGGTCGTCAACGCCCGCAACGTGCCTCTATTAGAGCGGCACAGGGCGGTTCCGACGCTCCGACGCATGATGCCCCCCGCTGATCACGAAAAATCGCTCATGCCGCGGCACAGCGCGTTGTGTGTCATGCGATAATGCGGGCCGAAGCCCTGCTCCCGCTATCGCGAAAACAATTTGTCAGCGCCCTGCTGATCGTTTACGTTGACGGTGGCCGAATTGATCGGCGCGCTTTGCACAAAGCAGATAATGGTCACCTCGACCTCCTTAGTGCGAACCGATCCTGCTGCTTTGTCTGAATGACCTAGAGCGGATCCTTATCACAAGCACACGCGAAAGCGTGTGGGTGAAGGATCATGCGTATGTCAAAGCAGAAAGCACTCAACAAGATAACTCCCCCCTCTGACGACTCTTTCCTGATCGACCGCAACCAAGCGCGCGTTGTCCTTGGCAACTGCTCGTACAGCACGATCCTGCGCATGGAAGCGGAAGGCAAATTGACGCCCATCCGCCTGACAGGCTCGATCAAGAGCAAAGTCTTTCTGCGCCTATCGCAGGTCAGGGCCGTTTTTGGCCCTGACCAACGGGATGAAGTCCCGCCGCCGGTGCCCGCGTTGTCGCCACCGAGCAAACACGCGCAGAAAAAGCCTCGCCTGATCATCGTGGACGGTCGGCAATACGTCGAAGTCGAAACTGATCAAGCCTGAGACGGCAATCCCCCCGGTTCGCAGCCGAGGGGATGTAACGCCATTTTGCACGAACGACTGACAGGAAGTCCTATGCAGAAGCCAGAACCCGAAAGAACCGGCGATGAATAAAATCGCACGCGAGCGTGTCTGGATCAAGCCAACGGAAACTGACGATGTTCTGGCAGACATTATCCCGTATCTCGACACTTTCGAGTTATCATCATCGCAGGCGTTTCGATCATGTCTCCTTGGCTCCTTGCGTCCCGTGACAGGCTCGGTGTGGCCAACGCCCATTCGTGACAAAAACGATCCGACCGTGATCCGGCGACACCTGCTCAAGGTCAATCAACCGACAGCCGCCGCAATCGACATCGTAAACCGCTACATGCGCGAGGCAAATCACAGCGTCTCGGTGTGCCGCCTGCATATCGCGCTAGACTTCGATCCGAGACCCGGCGTCACCCGTGAACAGGTGATCGAACTGATCGAGACCGCATTTCACCTGCGATACCGGCGAGACACCGACGAGTACTACGATTACCTCGGGACGCAGTACTCCGTGCAAGTGAACCGACGAAAAACGAGACCAGCGAAACAAACCGCCTTCTATCGCGACCGCATGGGCAAGCTAGACGGTGAACTCGACAAAATCCATTATGAGATCAGGCTGGAGAAAAAGCGATCAGTACTGGCCGCAGGGATCGAGTACCCGTCCGACGCATTCGACATAGACCCGCGCCTGTTCGTCAAAAAGCACGTGAAGATTGCGGACCACAAACCTGCATTGAAGAAAATCATCGATAAAGCGATCAAGGCCACGAAAGAGGCCTACGCAAACCCGCATGTCGATATTGAACGTCGTGTCCCGTCAATGTTCAGGCGAATGGGGACTGACACACTGACAGGCTTCAAGAGACTGTTCCCTGTCAGGGCCGAAAGACTGAAGCCAATGAACGTTCTGAATATTTCAAACCGATTGCATTGGGTGAATGAGGAATGTGGGGGATTGTCACCTTTGTCACCCGCATCAGGAAAGCAAACCAGAAAACGGATCAAACTGAGCGAGGAAGACTGACATGAGCAAGAACGATGACGCACCAGACTGGAAGATTGACTATCACGAGATGTACGGTCGAACGATCAAGGGCAAACAGAAAGAAGTCGGACCGCTGAACCGAAACACCACAGAGTACCGAGTCAAGGACCTGCTGTTTCGCGATCCCAACATGGGCGTCGAACGGATCATGGAGAAGATGGGGCTGACAACAAACAGCAGTCTGTTGAAGGTCAGCGAACTGCGTAGTGCCTATCTCCACACCGTCGATTTTCTGATCCGGCAAGGCGCAACGGGTGTCAAAGGCCGTGATCGACGCCCCGGCAGGAGAAAATAGAATGAAAATCAGGGGGACGTGCCCGTCAGGGGAGAAATAGCCGCTGTATACCGCTCCTATCGTGCCTCAGGGGGATCCCCCATGACGTTGATATGTCGGATCGGCTCGCCGTTGAGATACAACCGGATGATGCGCTCGAGTCTCAGAATTTGCGTCTGCGTTGCCTCAGCCATATCGCGAGCGAGTTCGGGCTTCCATTTGTGAGAGTTATTCAAAAGATCAGGCAATCTGTCCTTGTTCTGGAAATAGAGTCGGACCGCTAGTTCGAACCGCATGTCCTCTTCTTCCTCTGCTGACAGATTGCTGACTAGTGCATTTTTCAGTTCTCGCCGCTTCAGCTTTTTCTCAGTGTGGAACGCCATTGAAACAGGCCCAATCAAATATCAAAATAAATGGTATGAAGCGGCGGCGAAACTATCGCCTCAAGTCTTAACATTGGCTGTCCGAATACATTCAAATTTCGCACCAACCAAATAAACCCCCTTCCCTATATTTTGTTCAACGGGTCATCAGCACCAGCGAATTTTGACGAGTGAGACGCGAATTGTTTCGTCGGCGAACAGGGTAACGACTCAAAAGCCCCTCTCGCAGTGGCAGGCAATCTTTGAGATTGACGCTTAGGTAGTGTGTGTGACGTGATCGAGGCCCAAATACAGAGCAAGTAATCGCGACGAAACAACATGCACGGCACTGCGAGAAGCGAAACGTCACGGAAGAAGGGCAAGAGCCGCATCACGAACAACCGCTCGCTCTTTCCCCGACGCATCGATGGCCAGAGCATCGACAATCGCGGAGTGTGGACGCGCCGGTTACGTGACTTGGTTGGTGCCTACATCAGCGACGCGGGCGGTGATTCCAACATCAGCGAGGGCATGCGTTCGATCATCAGGCGCATCGCGACCATACAGTGTGCGCTCGAACGCATGGAAGCCGTGTGGGCGCGCGATGAAGGCGACGACATATCGCAGGCCCAACTAGACTCGTATCAACGACTGGCGAACAGCCAGCGACGATTGATCGAGACCGCAGGCCTCAAGACCCGATCAATGAAGACAGTACCAAGCCTTCAAGACCACCTCGCCTCACGATATGGCACCCGGTCGCGCGTCACGATAGACCACGAGGATAGCGACTGATGGGCACTCGTCAACGCATTCGGATCGAACCGGACGTTGACAGTACCCCCTCCACACCACGCCGCAGGGAACGAGTTAGGCTCCCGTCCACACCGGCTGTCCACACCCCTTCGATAATCGACGCCGTTACCGACCCGCAGCTATTCAGACCGTTCTTCCCCGACTTGAAATCGTGGAACGCATGGCTCGTGTTTCTCAAGGCTGCATTCGGCTTGAACATGACGACCGAGGAACTTGCAGTCTTTCAAGCTTGCACGGGGCGTCAGACAGCACCAACCGATGTCGCGCGTGAATGTTTCCTAGTCGTGGGCCGACGCGGTGGGAAGTCGCGGGTGCTGGCGTTGATAGCGGTTTACCTCGCTGTCTTCTTCGATCATTCGCAACATTTAGCACCGGGCGAGAATGGAGTCGTGCAGGTCCTGGCTGCCGACCGGCGACAGGCTCGCGTAATCTTGAAGTACGTGAAGGCGTTTTTGTCGCAGACCGCAATCTTGGCTCGCATGATTGAGTCCGAGACACAGGAGGGAGTTTACCTCTCGAACAACATCGCGGTCGAGGTCACAACGGCGAGCTTCCGCAGTGTGCGCGGCCGAACGGTGGTCGCGGCATTGCTAGATGAACTGGCGTTCTGGTCGTCGGAGGACTCCGCGAACCCCGATGTCGAGGTTCTCGCTGCGATCCGACCGTCAATGCTCACGATACCTAACTCGATGCTGCTCGCGGCCTCAAGCCCATACAGTCGCAAGGGTGTCTTGTGGGACGCGCACAAAAAGCACTTCGGCAAAGAAGGTAACACACTTGTCTGGCAGGCATCGACCGCGACAATGAACCCAGCGGTCGATGCTCAGGTCATCGCAGACGCTTATGAAGCCGACCCCGCGAATGCTGCCGCTGAGTTTGGTGGCGAATTCCGTAACGACATCGAAAGTTACGTTTCTCGCGAGGCGATCGAGGCCGTTGTCAGTGTTGGTGTCATTGAGCGCGCCCCGGTTCATCGTATTCGTTACAGCGGCTTTGTCGATCCATCAGGCGGGTCTGCCGACTCCTTCACCCTTGCCATCGCGCATCTGTCCGACGACAAGATCGGCGTTCTCGATGTGCTGCGCGAACGCAAGCCGCCATTTAGCCCTGAGGATGTGATCGCGGAGTTTGCCGCGATACTCAAATCCTACGGCATCTCGAAGATTACGTCCGACCGATATGCGGGCGTGTTCCCGGTCGAGCTGTTCCGCAAGCACTCCATCACATGCGAGCAGTCGGCGCGCCCTAAATCGACGCTGTACCAAGAAACTTTGCCTCTGATCAATTCCCGCAAGATTGATTTGCTGGATCAGCCGAAGCTAACCGCACAGTTGCTTGGCCTTGAGCGTCGCACAGCACGCAGCGGAAAGGACAGCATCGACCACGCTCCCGGCGGTCATGACGATCTCGCCAATGCTGCCGCTGGCGTTTTGTCCAACCTGTCGACCCGACGTTATCGGTATGTGGAAGATATGAGTTGGGTTGGCGATCTTGATTGGCGCGCTGCTGGCCTACAGCGGTTCATGCAAAGCGGAGGTTTATTCCGATGACTATGATGTTCGACACAGTCACGCTCGATGACGACGCCAAAGCGAGTATGCGAACCACGAGCAGTGGCTACCTCGTTGCGTCGCCCCGTGTCGCGCGCACAGGCATCCAACTCTATGGTGGTCATGAACTAGGTTTTACGGACGAACGCCGTCACAAAGTTTTCAAAGTCTTCCGTCCAGAAGATGAGGTGTTCAAGAACGACTCGTTGCATTCGTTCGCTCACAAACCCGTCACTGACGACCATCCCCCCAAACATGTTGATGCTGCAAGCTGGTCGAAGCACGCGCGTGGCTTCGTAGGCGGTGAAGTCGCGCGCGATGGTCAATTCGTTCGAGTGCCGATGCTGCTCACCGACCAAAATCTGATCAACAAGGTCAAGAACGGCAAAGCGGAGCTTTCGGTCGGCTACAACTGCGAGATCGTATGGGAGTCGGGCACAGCACCTGACGGCACCACCTACGATGGCATGCAGAGAGACATTCACGTCAATCATGTCGCCGTGGTCGATGCTGGCCGCGGCGGTCCTCAACTACGTTTAGGCGACACTGTAACCCCACATGGAGCAAATCCGATGACAATGCGAAGCCTTCCAATGACCGACGCTGAACGTGCGGCGAAGACCGAGTTGTACGAAAAAAGAGACCAACGCCTCACAACTGCCTGGAAGAACCCTCCTGCCCTTGAACCGTCGCAAGCCAAAACCGCCATTGTCCCCGCTGCGAGCGCCGACATTTACGAACGCCGGGACGCGAAACTCCGTGACGCTTGGCGGTCGGCATGAGTGCGGCAGCGGAAACCGGCAGGCTCCCGAGACGAGCCAAGCTCAAAATCAGCGCCATGCTTGACGCCGAGACCGACGCGCAAGCCCGCTTGAAAACTACGGTCGACCGGATCGCCGGACTCTTTAAAGAGGTGAAGCTGAAAAGCGGCGAAGACAGCACGCGCGACGAACGAGAGGAAATCGAGCGCTTGCAGGCCATACAGGAGCAGCAGCAACGCCGCCATCTCGAACTGGCCAACATCAACATGAAGGTTCGCCGGTTTTTGATGGAGTTGCCAGCTCACGCCGTGCTCGAGGACGCGCCGCGCCCAAAGGTCGGACTTCGCAAGGGCGATTCTCCGCTCGACGCCCTTAATCGCGTGCGTGCCGACATACGCACCGCACAGGGCGAAGTGCGCAAACTATATCACGCCGGCCCCCGCGCTGCTGACGTGAAGCGTGCCGCGCGGAATTTTGTGAACGGTCTCGCGGAGAAAGGCCGACCCAAGATCACGGCGGCACATGGTGCGTTCGAGATTACTTTCGATAGTGGCGGTTTCACCACCAAACCGGACCTCCGCGCGATCTTGGCGTGGCTCGACCCCGAGAGGTTGCTCAAACGGCTTGAGGACGAGACCGATGCGATGCCAGCACCGACGCTGGCTCT
>CAZQMD010000135.1:0-12716 GCA_964594185.1 uncultured Afipia sp.
TGATGGCGAGGCCGGTTTCATAGAGCGTCGTCTCGAGAAACTGGCCCTTGCCCGACTTTGCGCGCTCGGCGAGCGCCATCAGGATTCCAACCGCCGCATAGAGTCCGGTCGACATATCGACAAGTGCGACACCGATGCGCGTGGGGCCGCTTTCCTGCGATCCGGTCGAGGCCATCAGGCCGACCATGGACTGGATGATGGCATCGTAGCCCGGATGGCCGCCATGCGGCCCGTCGCCGCCGAAGCCGGAGATGCGGCAATGAATCAATCGCGGGAATTTCGCGCGCAGGAAATCGTTGCCGATGCCCCACTTGTCCAGCGTGCCGGGCTTGAAGTTCTCGATCAGCACGTCGGCTGTTTCGAGCATCTTCATCAGCACGGCGCGGCCGCCGTCGGACGCGAGATCGAGACCGACCGAACGCTTGTTGCGGTTGGTGCCGATGAAATACGCAGCGTCATCGTCGTGGAACGGAGGACCCCAGTCGCGGGTCTCGTCACCCGCAGGCGGTTCGACCTTCACAACATCCGCGCCATGGTCAGCGAGAATCTGCGTGCAGTACGGACCGCCGAGCACGCGCGTCAGATCGACGACGCGCAGTCCGGCCATCGCACCGGTCGCGGTTTGAGATGTCATGAGGTCAACCTTCGATCAGCGAAATTGAAGACGATGCTGCAGGGCTGCAGCGTGCCGTCACATTGAAAGAATTCGCAACGTGCCGTCAATATCGGGACTGATGTGGCATCCATGCACGCGCGCATGCTGCAGCGCCGCGCCGTTCAGTGGGCGAACGCGATGCATCGGTGCGCGTGTTGTGAGGCGACGGAATGTCTGTTGAGGGAAAGCAGGCGTAGCCTGCGAAGGTTGGTGGAGCCAGGCGGGATCGAACCGCCGACCTCTTGCATGCCATGCAAGCGCTCTCCCAGCTGAGCTATGGCCCCGAACACCTCGCCGCACTTTGGGGAGTGCGGCGCTAACATATCAAACCTGTCCGGCTTGAATGCGAAGCGGATGCCCGCTTCGCGAATACGCGCCAAAAATCACACTTGAGAACTTATCTCAAGTCTCTTCATCGCCCGAGACATCACCGATGATGTCAGTGACGTCTTCGTCGTCTTCCTCGTCTTCGGCGATGAAGGTCGAATCGTCGTCATCATCGTCATCGAGGGTCTCGTCGACTTCGATATCGTCCTCGGACTCCGGCATCACGGCCTTGACCTTGCCGGAATTTTCCTCGGCATCGGCCTCTTCCAGCGAGACCAATTCTTCCGCCTCGGCCGGCTCCGGCACAATGCTGGCGGCATTGGCTGCAGCAGCGCGCGGGGCGGCGTCCGCGCGGGTGCGCGGCGGGGGAACCGGAGCAATCGGTACGATTTCGCCAGTATAGGGCGAAATCACCGGGTTCTTGTTGAGGTCATAGAACTTTTTGCCCGTGGTCGGGCAAATGCGCTTGGTTCCGAGATCGGCTTTGGCCACGGTTTATAGTCCTGAGGATGTCTTGAAAAAGCGGTGCTTCACTTGGCTAGTTGCGACGCCGCTGTCAATAGCGGTCTGGCGGATAAATGACCGGCCCGTGACGTCCTTCGATGCCCGTGGTAGGAGCCGCCTGAAATCAATGAAAGTGCCATCTTGACCCATTCCAATACCCCAACCCCGCTGGAATCGCGCGCCGCGGGTCCGCTGAGCGGCCGTGTCCGCGTTCCGGGCGATAAATCCATCTCTCACCGGGCGCTGATTCTGGGCGCTTTGGCGGTCGGAGAAACCCGGATTTCGGGACTTCTGGAGGGGGAAGACGTCCTCAACACCGCAAAGGCCATGGCCGCGCTCGGTGCGCGAGTCGAGCGCACCGGCGCCGGTGCGTGGTCGGTGCGCGGCGTCGGGGTCGGCGGGTTTAAAGCACCGGATGCGCCGCTCGATTTCGGCAACAGCGGCACCGGATGCCGCCTGTCCATGGGCGCGGTTGCAGGCTCGCCGATTGCCGCTACCTTCGATGGCGACGCATCACTGCGCAGCCGGCCGATGCGCCGGATTCTCGACCCATTGGAATTGATGGGCGCGAAGGTGACCTCAAGCGGCGACGGCGGTCGGTTGCCGATGACGCTGCAAGGCGCACGCGATCCTATACCGGTGACCTACCGCACACCCGTCGCATCGGCGCAGATCAAGTCGGCGGTGCTGCTGGCGGGCCTGTCCGCGCCGGGCGTGACCACGGTGATCGAAAACGAAGCCAGCCGCGATCATACCGAGCTGATGCTGACACATTTCGGCGCGCATGTTGTCACCAGGCCGGAAGGCGCGCATGGCCGCAGGATTGCGCTGACCGGGCAGCCAGAACTGCACGGCGCGCAAGTGATCGTACCAGCCGATCCATCGTCGGCGGCGTTTCCGATTGTCGCCGCGCTGATCGTACCGGACTCCGATGTCACGCTCACCGACATCATGACAAACCCCTTGCGCACGGGGCTTTTCACGACATTGCGCGAGATGGGCGCTTCCATCGAGGAGAGCCATCTGCGTGGCGATGCCGGCGAGCCGATGGCGCAATTCCGCGTGCGCGCGTCTCAGCTGAAAGGCGTCACCGTGCCGCCGGAACGCGCCCCGTCCATGATCGATGAATATCTTGTGCTGGCCGTGGCGGCTGCGTTTGCGGAAGGCACCACGATCATGCGGGGCCTGCAGGAATTGCGCGTCAAGGAATCCGATCGCCTTGAAGCGACCGCGGCAATGCTGCGCGTCAACGGCGTCGAGGTGGAGATTTCCGGCGACGACATGATCGTCAACGGCAAGGGGCATGTCCCCGGCGGCGGTCTTGTTGCCACGCATATGGATCACCGCATCGCGATGTCGGCGCTGGTGATGGGCGCGGCGTCGGACGCGCCGGTCAAGATCGACGACACCGGCTTTATCGCCACCAGTTTTCCGGATTTCATTCCGATGATGCGCGGCCTCGGAGCGGACTTCTCATGATCATCGCCATCGACGGACCCGCGGCTTCGGGCAAGGGCACACTCGGCAAGCGCCTCGCCCATCACTACGGCTACCGCCATCTCGATACCGGTGTGATTTATCGCGCGGTGGCCTATGCCCTGCTGGAGGCAGGCTCCGACCTGAGCAATGAGGCCCTGGCCGTTGCGGTGGCCATGGAACTCGACCCGGAAAAGTTCGGCAATCCGATCCTCAAGACCCAAAGAGTGGGGGACGCTGCCTCGGTGGTCTCCGCCATCCCCAAGGTGCGGGAAGTGCTGGTGAATTTCCAGCGACAGTTCGCCGCCGACCCGCCGGGGGCGGTGCTGGACGGCCGCGACATTGGAACCGTGATCTGCCCGGACGCCGACGTGAAAATCTTCGTGGTGGCGGACCCTCATGTCCGGGCCAGGCGCCGGACGCTGGAGGCCCTTGGGCGGGGCGAGGCGGCCGACGAGGCGGCCGTTCTGGCGGATATCCTCAAGCGTGATGAACGGGACCAGAACAGGGCCACAGCGCCTTTAAAAGCAGCCCCGGATGCATACTTGCTGGATAACTCTCAGTTGGATATAGAGAGCGGCGTCCGGGCTGCCATCGACATTGTCGAGGCCGTCCGAGCGGGCCGGCCGAGGGCTTAGTACCCTGCCGTCATTGGAGGAATGCCCGCTCCCGGTCTTTGAGCAGTCGATTTTGCTTCAGGCCCCGGTCACCGTGTCGCGCGGCTAACGCGACAATCAGAATTTTTGCACTGTATCGCTCGTGCAGGCACAAGCCGGCCCGCTGTCGCAATCCTCTTTGCGGACGCGGTCGTCAAAGGTTGCGGACCTTTGGCACTGGATGCGCGATACGCCCTTAACCCCGCTGCCGGCATTCCGCATCTGGAGATCAAATGGCTTCGACTGCTACTTCATATAATCCTTCCCGCGACGATTTCGCCGCGATGCTCGACGAGTCCTTTGCAGGCGGCAACCTGCAGGAAAGCTCCGTCATCAAGGGCAAGGTTGTTGCAATTGAGAAAGACATGGCCGTCATCGACGTCGGCCTGAAGACCGAGGGCCGCGTGGCTCTCCGCGAATTCAACGGCCCCGGCCGTGAGAACGACCTCAAGGTCGGCGATGAAGTCGAGGTGTTCCTCGATCGGATCGAGAACGCACTCGGGGAAGCCGTGCTGTCGCGCGACAAGGCGCGCCGCGAAGAAAGCTGGGGCAAGCTCGAGAAGGCGTTCAACGCCAACGAGAAGGTTCACGGCGTTATCTTCAATCAGGTCAAGGGTGGCTTCACCGTCGATCTCGACGGCGCTGTCGCCTTCCTGCCGCGCTCGCAGGTCGACATCCGTCCGATCCGCGACGTTGCACCGCTGATGAACAACTCGCAGCCGTTCCAGATCCTCAAGATGGACCGCCGCCGCGGCAACATCGTGGTGTCGCGCCGCACGGTTCTCGAAGAGACCCGCGCCGAACAGCGTCAGGAACTGGTGCAGAACCTCGAAGAGGGTCAGGTCATCGACGGCGTGGTCAAGAACATCACCGATTACGGTGCGTTCGTCGACCTCGGCGGCATCGACGGCCTGCTGCACGTCACCGACATCGCGTGGCGTCGTGTCAACCACCCGACCGAGGTGCTCTCGATCGGCCAGACCGTGAAGGTCAAGATCATCAAGATCAACCACGAGACGCACCGCATCTCGCTGGGCATGAAGCAGCTGCTGGACGATCCGTGGCAGGGCATCGAAGCCAAGTACCCGCTGGGTGCCCGCTTCACCGGTCGCGTCACCAACATCACCGACTACGGTGCGTTCGTCGAGCTCGAGCCGGGCATCGAAGGCCTGATCCACGTCTCCGAGATGTCGTGGACCAAGAAGAACATGCACCCCGGCAAGATCGTGTCGACCTCGCAGGAAGTCGAAGTGCAGGTGCTGGAAGTCGATTCCGTCAAGCGCCGCATCTCGCTCGGCCTCAAGCAGACCATGCGCAATCCGTGGGAGGTCTTCGTCGAGAAGCACCCGACCGGTTCGGTGGTCGAGGGCGAGGTCAAGAACAAGACCGAGTTCGGTCTGTTCCTGGGTCTCGAGGGCGACGTCGACGGCATGGTCCATCTGTCCGATCTCGACTGGAAGCTTCCGGGCGAGCAGGTCATCGACAACTACAAGAAGGGCGACATGGTGAAGGCCGTGGTGCTCGATGTGGACGTCGAGAAGGAGCGCATCTCGCTCGGCATCAAGCAGCTCGAAGGCGACCCCTTCGCCGAGCCGGGCGATGTCAAGAAGGGCGCCGTCGTGACCTGCGAAGTGCTCGAGGTGAAGGAGAGCGGCATCGAGGTGAAGATCGCCGGCACCGACTTCTCGACCTTCATCAAGCGCTCGGAGCTCGCGCGTGATCGCAACGACCAGCGCGCCGAACGCTTCGCCGTCGGCGAGAAGGTCGATGCCCGCGTGATCCAGTTCGACAAGAAGGCCCGCAAGGTCCAGGTGTCGATCAAGGCGCTTGAAGTCGCTGAAGAGAAGGAAGCCATCGCGCAGTACGGCTCGTCCGATTCGGGCGCGACGCTGGGCGACATTCTCGGCAACGCGCTCAAGAAGCGCGACAAGTAAGATCCCTGCCGCGCCTCGCGGCTGCTGAATAGCGAAAGGGCTCCGGAAATTTCCGGAGCCCTTCTTGTTTGGCTTCGTGATTGCGAGGTTCGCGCATCTCTCGTCACGTCGTCCCCGCGCAGGCGGGGGCGACGTCGTCGTTGTACTTATCCTTCAGACGGCGGCTTGTGCCATCGCCGGAACAACTGCTTCCTCACCATTCCACCCGCACGCACGCAGCCGCTCATGCAGATGCGCCGGTGCAGGCGCGACCACACGCACCGGCGGTTTGTTCTTCGATAACGGGATCACGATCTCGCGCGCATGCAGATGCAGTGACGGTTCGCCAAATCTTGGCCCGTTGCCGTAGATGTTGTCGCCAACAATCGGCCAGCCGCTCGCCGCGCAATGCACGCGCAGTTGATGCGTGCGCCCGGTTATCGGTTCCATGGCAAGCCAGGTCAGCTTCGCACCGCTCGCGTCTGTGCCGCGGCCCAAAACTTTCCATACGGTTTTCGACGGCAGACCGTTCGGGTCCGGCTTCTGCCACCAGCCTCGCTCTGCGTCCAAACGTCCCAGCGGAATATCGATCTCACCCTCATTCGCCTCGGGACCGCCTTCGACCACCGCCCAATAGGTCTTGTCGATCTTGCCGTGCTTGAACAGAAGGCCGATCGACGCTGTCGCCTTGCGATGGCGTCCCAGCACGAGACAGCCCGACGTGTCGCGGTCGAGCCGGTGAGCCAGCACAGGTGGGCGCGGCAGGCCGTAGCGCAGGGCATCGAACGAGGCCTCTAAGTTGGGTCCGCCTTTCGGGCCCTTGTGCACGGCGATTCCGGCCGGTTTGTCGATCACCAGCATCAAGCCGTCGCGGTGAAGCACGCGGGCTTGCATTTCTTCCGGGGTCGGCTGCGGCGTATCCATGGATATCGAACGGCTTTCGTTTAAGGCCTGAACCGGGTAACACACCACCCGCATGAACGACAGTCCGCAAGAACCCAAACAGAGCTGGTGGCGCAGGCTTTCGGCTGGCCTCAAGCGTACCTCAAGTTCGCTTGGCACGGCGGTGGCCGATCTCGTCACCAAGCGCAAGCTCGACCGCGCCATGCTCGAAGACATCGAGGATGTGCTGCTGCGCGCCGACCTCGGAACCGAGGTCGCTGCGCGCATCTCTGAGGCCGTGGGCAAGGGCCGCTACGACAAGGACGTGTCCGCAGAGGACGTCACCACGATTGTCGGGACCGAGGTCGAGAAAGTTCTCGCGCCCGTTGCCAAGCCTTTGGTGATCGATACCGCGCACAAGCCGTTCGTGATTCTCGTCGTCGGCGTCAACGGCTCGGGCAAGACCACGACCATCGGCAAACTCGCCGCAAAACTCACCGCCGAAGGCCGCAAGGTGATGCTGGCAGCAGGCGATACATTCCGTGCTGCCGCCATCGAGCAACTGAAAGTCTGGGGCGAGCGCAACAAGGTGCCGGTGGTGGCGCGAGCGCAAGGCTCGGACTCGGCGAGCCTCGCTTTCGAGGCGGTGGAAGCTGCCAAGGCGGAGAACATCGACGTGCTGCTGATCGACACAGCGGGCCGCCTGCAGAACAAGACCGAGCTGATGGTCGAACTTGAAAAAGTTCGCCGCGTGATCGGCAAGGTCGATGCATCAGCGCCGCATGCGGTGTTGCTTGTGCTCGATGCGACGGTCGGACAGAACGCGTTGTCGCAGGTCGATGCGTTCCACAAGACGGCAGGCGTCACGGGGCTGGTGATGACCAAGCTCGACGGCACGGCGCGCGGTGGGATTCTCGTGGCGCTGTCTGAAAAGTACAAGCTGCCGGTACATTTCATCGGCGTCGGCGAAGGCATCGACGATCTCGCGCCGTTCACCGCGCGCGATTTCGCCCGCGCAATTGCAGGACAGGACAACTGACCATGGCCGCTTCGGAAAAACCCGCGCCGCATCCGCTGTTCAAACTCGCCACCGAACTCGGCCCGCTGGTGATCTTCTTCGGCGCCAATGCGAAGTTCGGACTGTTCGTTGCGACCGGTGCGTTCATGGTCGCGATCGTTGCGGCCATTGCAGCGTCCTACATCGTCACGAAGCATGTGCCGCTGATGGCCATTGTCACGGCGGTGATCGTACTGGTGTTCGGCGGTCTGACGCTGTTCTTTCACGATGAGATGTTCATCAAGCTCAAGCCGACTATAATCTACGCGCTGTTCGCCGCGGCACTCGGCATCGGTCTGCTGATGGGCCGTTCCTTCATCGCCATCATGTTCGACCAGATGTTCAACCTGACGCCGACAGGCTGGCGGCTTCTGACCATTCGCTGGATGGTCTTCTTCGCGGGCATGGCGGTGTTGAATGAAATTGTCTGGCGCACCCAGACCACAGACTTCTGGGTCTCGTTCAAGGCGTTCGGCGTGATCCCGATCACGGCGGTGTTCGCGATGCTGCAGACTTCGTTGATCAAGCGCTTCAGCATCGAGCCTGCGACCGATGAAGCGGGCGACACCGAGCGCGGCGATATTACGAAGGGATGAACCCTGCTCCCTCGCCCCGCTCTGGCGGGGAGAGGGTTGGGGTGAGGGGGCGTCTGCTCTTGCGAGGGACTTTGGCCCTTCACCCGAAGTCTTCGCGATGCTCAGACTTCACCTCTCCCCGCGAGCGGGGAGAGGTGAAGATATTACTTCTGCTTCGCGATGATCTTGTCCTTGATCTCGGCGTAGGTCTTTTCCGGAACGATCTTCTTCTGGACCAGTTCGTCCTTGCCCTTGTAGGGGCGGCCTTTGATGATCGCTGCCGAGTAGGCATCGCCGATGCCCTTGAGCGCCTTCAGCTCATCCGCGCTGGCCGAGTTGATGTCGAGCAGATCGGCCTTCGGCGCAGCCTTGGCTTCCGTCTTTGCGGGCGCCATTTTCGAGTCGGCCTTGGGCGCGGTCGCTGCGGCAGGCGGAGGCGCCATCTTGCCGCCGGTGGCGGGCTGGGTCGCCTGCGAGAACGACGGCGATGAGGCCAGAAGGCCCAAAGAAAGCGTGGCGGCAAGGGTCGCGGCAGTCAATGAAGCAAGTTTCACATAACGCATGGGTGTCCCTCCAGGACAGTGATTGCAACGTCCTTAGCGTATGTTCGAATTCGTGGCTGCGCCATGGCTCCAAAATGAACGGCAGATAAAAGCGCAAAATTATTTTTCGAGCCGCCGGAGCGGCGATCAGGACTTGCGCAGCGCCTTTTCGATTTCGGCTTTCAGCGCGCTGTCGATATTCTCCGGCGTGATGGGGCCAATCAGCTTGTAGGCGATGGCGCCGTCGCGGCCGATCACGAAGGTCTCCGGCACGCCGTAAACACCCCATTCGATCGAGGCGCGGCCGTTGGCATCGGTGCCGACAGCGGCAAACGGATTGCCATAGCGGCCGAGGAAGCGCCGGGCGTTGTCGGCGGAGTCCTTGTAGTTGATGCCAATCACGCGGATGCGTTTGTCCTGCGCCAGCTTCACCAGCAGCGGCGCCTCGTCGTGACATGGCACGCACCACGACGCCCAGACATTGACCACACTGACCTGTCCCTTGAACGCCGCGGGATCGAGGCCTGGTACCTGCGCGCCGCCGGCCAGCAGGCCGTCCAGCGGCGGCAGAGTTGTTTGCGGTGCCGGGCGGCCAATGAGTGCGGAGGGGATGCGGGCGGGATCGCCCGAGCCGAGCCGAAACCAGAACAGTCCGGCGAGCACGGCGAACGCGATCAGCGGCAGCGCCCCCAGCCAGGAGCGGCGTTTCGACGGAGTTGTATTGCCATCGCTCATGATGACGAGCCGGGCGGCTGCGCCGAGCGCCGGGTCACACCGCGGGCTTCGAGATCGCGCAGGATCTGTTTCTGCCGGTTGTAGTCGAACCTGACCCACACAATGAGGCCTGCGACCACAAGGCCGACAAGCAGGTAAGACGTCACGATGAAGGAAGCGTAGGGACCGAGCGAGGAAAGGAGTGTCATGACGGTTACGCCGCCTGCTTGCTGGCTTGCATCATCTGCAGGGAGCGCACCCGCCGCCGCAGCACCTCGTTGCGCATCGCTGCGATGTGCAGCGTCAGGAACAGCAGCGAGAACGCCACCGCCATGATGAGCAGCGGAATCAGGAACGCGCGGTCCATGGTCGGGCCGCCGGCGCGGATCACCGAGGCGCCCTGATGCAGCGTGTTCCACCAGTCGACCGAGAACTTGATGATCGGGATGTTGATCGCGCCGACAAGTGTGAGGATCGCGGCCGCACGCGCAGCGCGCGAGGGATCTTCCACCGCGCGCCACAGCGCCATGATGCCGAGATACATCAGAAACAGAATGAGCACCGAGGTGAGCCGCGCATCCCATTCCCAATAGGTGCCCCACATCGGGCGGCCCCACAGCGATCCGGTCACCAGCGCGAGAAATGTGAAGGCCGCGCCGAGCGGCGCAGCAGCTTTCGCGGCGACGTCCGCCAGCGGATGCCGCCACACCAGTGTGCCGAGCGCGGCCACGCTCATGATGCCCCACACGAACATCGACAGCCATGCATTGGGAACGTGGATGAACATGATCTTCACCGTCGCGCCCTGCTGGTAATCGTCGGGCGCCATCGCCGACAGATAAAGGCCCACGGCCAGCAACACCGCAGTCACCGCGGCGAGCCATGGCAGCACGCGCTCCGCAAGCGCAAGGAACCGTGTCGGATTGGCGAGATCGATAAGGCTCATGATGGTCCTGATACTGGCCGCAGGCGCAGGAGGCAATGTATGCGCAGCTTATGGCCTTGCATTTCCGCGAGAGTTGATCGGGCGCAATGTCGCATCAGTCCAGTCCCTGCCGAAGGCTGGCGGCGGCGGCAAACGGTCCGATCACGAGTGTGAAAAGCGACAGCGCGCACAGGATTGAGAACGGCGTGCCGAACGAGGCCTGCTCGCTGAGGGCGGCGTTCGAGGCCGCGACTCCGAAAATCAGGATCGGGATCGACAGCGGCAGCACCACCACGGCGAGCAGCAGTCCGCCCCGCCGCAAGGTGACGGCCAGCGCTGCGCCGATCATGCCCGTGAATGTGAGGGCCGGCGTGCCCACCAGCAATGTCAGCGCGACGGCGAATGTCGCGTCTGCGTCGAGGTTGAGCAGGATGCCGATCAGCGGGGTTGCGGCAATCAGAGGCACGCCGGCCGCGATCCAGTGCGCCAGCGCCTTCGCCGCGCAGCTCAGTTCCAGCGGTGTGCGGCTCATCGCAATCAGGTCAAGCGATCCGTCGTCCTGATCTGCGGTGAACAGGCGATCCAGCGTCAGCAGGCTCGCCAGCATAGCCCCAAGCCACAGGATCGCCGGGCCGATGCGTTTCAGCAAAGCCAGATCCGGTCCGAGCGCGAACGGCATCACCACCACGACGGAGACGAAGAACAGCACGCCGATCAGCGCACCGCCGCCTGCACGCAAGCCGACGCCGATGTCGCGGCGAATGAGAGCGGCGAGGGCGGTCATGCGTCACCGCCGATCCGCAATTCGGGCGCACCAATTCCAAGCGGCCCATGGGTCGCGGCGAGAATGATTCCGCCGCTGCGCAAGTGGGCGCCCATCAGGCTGGCGATCATGGCTTGTCCCGATGTGTCGAGGGCCGATGTCGGCTCGTCCAGCAGCCAGACCGGGCGGTTGACCGCAATCAGCCGGGCAATCGACAGGCGGCGGCGCTGGCCGGCTGACAGAAACGCGGCAGGCAGATGCGCGGCGTGGCCAAGGCCGACCGCCTCAAGGCTTGCGGTTCCATCGATAGCCTGGCCGCCGAGGAAATCGCGCCAGAAGTCGAGATTTTCCAGCACGGTCAGGGCCGGTTTCAGCGCGTCGCGATGGCCGAGATAGTGCGCCTGTTCGGGCAGGGTGAGGTCGGCCTCGCCGCCCTCCAGTGTCACCGTGCCGCCGGCAACCGGCAGCAGGCCCGCGATCAGCCGCAGCAGGGACGATTTGCCAGCGCCATTGATGCCGGTCACCGCCAGCGCCTGCCCCGCCGGGACCGCAAAATCGAGCGCAGAGAAGATATGCCGTCCGCCTCTGACACAATCCAGCTTCTGTCCTGTAAGCCTCATGATGGCTGTGCCAGAGGCGTTTGGTGGCTTGCTGCGGTTCCAGCCGTGTCATGCATGAGAGTGAGACAATCCATAGGAGGTGTGGTGGACAGACTGGAAAGATTCTATAAAACCGGAACTTGGTGCAGCACACAATCAGCCACCGGAAACAGCACGGTTCAGCCCTGATTCCTTCGCTCTTGACGGTGTTCCGATACCTTTTGCCGGGTATCTCCAACTTCTGAACTGGGAACGTTCACATGCCCTCGCTCGACAGCTTCAAATGCCAGAAAACCCTCAAGGTCGGCGCCAAGACTTACGTCTATTACAGCCTGCCTACCGCTGAAAAGAACGGCCTCAAGGGCATTTCGAAGCTGCCTTATTCGATGAAGGTGCTGCTCGAGAACATGTTGCGCAACGAAGACGATCGCACGGTCAAGAAGGCCGACATCGTCGCGTTCTCGAAATGGGCGAGCAAGAAGACTCTCGAACACGAAATCGCATTCCGTCCCGCGCGCGTGCTGATGCAGGACTTCACCGGCGTGCCTGCGGTCGTCGATCTTGCGGCCATGCGCAACGCAATGAAGTCGCTCGGTGGCGACGCCGAGAAGATCAATCCGCTGGTGCCGGTCGATCTCGTGATCGATCACTCGGTGATTGTGAACTTCTTCGGCGACAACAAGGCTTTCGGCAAGAACGTCGCGGAAGAGTACAAGCAGAACCAGGAACGCTACGAATTCCTCAAGTGGGGCCAGAAGGCGTTCTCGAACTTCTCCGTCGTGCCTCCCGGCACCGGCATTTGCCATCAGGTCAATCTCGAATATCTCGCGCAGACCGTCTGGACCCGCAAAGAGAAGCTCACCGTCGGCAAGAAGAAGGGCACGTTCGAAGTCGCGTATCCGGATTCGCTGGTCGGCACCGACTCGCACACCACCATGGTCAACGGTCTTGCCGTGCTCGGCTGGGGCGTCGGCGGCATCGAGGCTGAGGCCTGCATGCTCGGCCAGCCGCTCTCCATGCTGCTGCCGGACGTTGTCGGCTTCAAGCTCAAGGGCAAGATGCGTGAAGGCGTGACCGCGACCGACCTGGTGCTGACCGTGACGCAGATGCTGCGCAAGCTCGGCGTGG
>CAZQMD010000136.1:0-12673 GCA_964594185.1 uncultured Afipia sp.
GTGTGCGCGGGCCGCGCGAACAGTTCTTCCGGCGTGCCGCTCTGCACCACGCGGCCGTCATGCATCATCACCAGGGTGTCGGCGAAAGTCAGGGCCTCGGTCTGGTCGTGTGTGACATAGATCATGGTGAGATCGAGCGCCTGATGCAGCGCCTTGAGCTTCGAGCGCAGCTCCCATTTCAGGTGCGGATCGATCACCGTCAGCGGCTCGTCAAACAGCACCGCCGCCACGTCGGAGCGCACCAGGCCGCGGCCGAGCGAAATCTTCTGCTTGGCATCGGGGCTAAGACGGACGGCTTTGCGGTCAAGAAATGGCGTCAGATCGAGCAGTTCGGCGATCTCTTTGACACGCTTGCCGATCACATCGCGCGCCAGCCCGCGATTCTTGAGCGGAAACGCAAGGTTCTCGCCCACCGTCATGGTGTCGTAGATCACCGGGAACTGGAACACCTGCGCGATGTTGCGCTCGCGCGTGCTCGCGTTGGTGATGTCCTTGCCATCGAACAGCACCTTGCCGTGCGACGGCGTGACGATGCCCGAAATAATATTCAGAAGCGTGGTCTTGCCGCAGCCGGATGGACCGAGCAGTGCATAAGCGCCACCCTGCCGCCATGTCATGGTCATCGGCTTCAGCGCATAGATTTCGCCACCGTAGGAATGCGCCAGATCGACAAGATCGATGCGAGCCATATTGCGCCCTCACCGAGCCGCAGGCGCGGCAACAAGCCGGCCAGATTGATCGAAGATGAAAAGATCGTTCGGATCGAGCACCGCTTCGAGTTCCTGCCCCGGCAGGAACTCGTGAATGCCCGGCAATACCGCGACCCAGTTGTAACCCTCCCGCTTGAGATGCACGAAACTCTCGGAGCCGGTGATCTCGGTCACGCTTACAGTGGTCACGAACCCATGGCGTCCGTTGGAGGGAGCCGCCACTTCAAGCTGGTGTGCGCGGAAGCCGACGTTGTAGGCGCCGTCACCCAGCCCTTCATAAAGGCCGGAGACAGACGCGCGCTCGCCGCCTGAATAGAAGATCGAACCGTTCTTCTTCTCAATTCCGACGGTGTTGAGCGGCGGATCGGAAAACACTTCGGCGACTTCCATCGTATCGGGCCGCCGATAAACCTCCGGCGTTGCGCCGACCTGCAGCACCCGCCCCTCGCCCATGCAGATGGTCCGGCCGCCAAGCAGCAGTGCTTCGGACGGTTCGGTTGTTGCGTAAACGAAGATCGCGCCGGACTCTTCAAAGATGCGCGGCAGTTCGCTGCGCAGTTCCTCGCGCAACTTGTAGTCGAGATTGGCCAGCGGCTCATCGAGCAGCACAAGGTCCGCGCCCTTTACCAGCGCGCGCGCGATGGCCGTTCGCTGCTGCTGACCGCCTGACAGTTGCAGCGGGGTGCGGTTGAGATAAGGCTCCAGCTTGAGCAGCTTCGCCGCATCTCGGACGCGGGTTTCGATCTCGCTGGCGGCCACGCCCTGTACGCGCAGAGGTGAGGCGATATTCTCGTAAACCGTCAGCGTCGGATAATTGATGAACTGCTGATAGACCATCGCCACCGAGCGCTTGCGCACATCGAAGCCGGTGACGTCCTTGCCGTCGACCAGCACGCGGCCCGACGTCGGCTTGTCGAGACCGGCCAGCAGCCGCATGATCGAGGTCTTGCCTGATAGCGTCGGTCCGAGCAGCACATTCAGCGTGCCACGCTCAAGCGTCAGCGACACGTCACGAATCCATGCAGCGCCGTTGACCTCGCGCGACACCTGATCGAGGGCGACACTCATGCGCGGCCTCCCGCTTCCTTCAGCGGCACATCAGTGCCGCTGCGATGCGTGGCGATCCAGTCGTCGAGCGCCCTCACTTCATCGGCGGAAAGGCGCAGGCCCAATTTGGACCGCCGCCAGACGATATCCTCGGCCGTGCGCGCGAATTCCTGCATCATCAGGTAGCGCACTTCGCGCTCCGTCAGCGTGTCGCCAAACAGTTGTCCGAGATCCGCTGCGGACGATGCCTTGTCGAGAACCTTGCTGGCCCGCGTACCATAGGCGTGCGCAAGTCGAAGCGCGAGAGCCCGCGACAGGAACGGATTGTCGCGGAGCAGTTCATCCGCCAGTGCCGGAACCGCAGAGACATCGAGATCGCCGCCGGGCAATGGCGCCGTCGCGGTCCATCCGGCGGGCTTTGCCTTTCCGGGCAGATACTGCTCCAGCCGCTCCAGTGCCTCTTCGGACAGGCGGCGATAGGTGGTGATCTTGCCGCCGAAGATCGACAGCAGCGGCAATCCGTCCGGCGCGTCGAACTCGAACACATAGTCCCGCGTCGCCGCCTTGGCTTCGCTGGCGCCGTCATCATAAAGCGGGCGCACACCGGCATAGGCCCACACCACATCTTCCGGCTTCACGGCCTTGGCAAGATAGTCGTTCACCGACTGACAGAGATATGTGATCTCTTCCGCCGAGGCTTTCACCTTGGAGGGATCGCCGTCGTAATCGCGATCGGTGGTGCCGATCAGGGTGAAATCGTTCTGGAACGGAATGACAAAGACCACACGGCCATCGGCATTCTGGAAGGTATAGGCGCGGTCGTGATCGTAGAGCTTCGGCACCACGATATGCGACCCCTGCACCAGCCGGACCTTGGCCTTGGCATTGACGCCGGCGCGGCGGTTCAGCACGTCCTCGACCCACGGGCCGCCGGCGTTGACCAGAGCGCGCGCCTGAATGCTGCTCTTCGCGCCGGTGACGGTGTCCTCCAGCAGGACCTGCCAGCAATCGCCCTGACGCTTTACCTCAACGGCGCGTGTCCGCGTGCGGATTACAGCACCGCGATCCGCGGCGTCGCGCGCGTTGAGAACAACGAGCCGCGCATCGTCGACGAAACAATCCGAGTATTCGAAACCCTTGGTGAAGCGGCCCGGCGCCAAGGGCTGCCCGACCGGATCGCGCGCGAGATCCACCGTGCGCGTCGCCGGAAGCAGGCGGCGGCCGCCGAGATGGTCGTACATGAAGAGGCCCAGCCGCAGCAGCCAGGACGGCCGCAAGCCTGCGTGATGCGGCAGCACGAACCGCAGCGGACGGATGATATGCGGCGCGATCTGCCACAGCACTTCGCGCTCGATCAGTGCCTCGCGGACCAGACGGAACTCGTAATATTCGAGATAGCGTAAGCCGCCATGAATCAGCTTGCTCGACCACGACGAGGTGCCGCTGGCGAGATCGTTCATTTCGCAAAGGAAGACCGAATTGCCGCGGCCCACAGCGTCGCGGGCAATGCCGCAGCCGTTGATGCCTCCGCCAATAATTGCGAGGTCGAAAACCTGTCCCACCGCGTCTCCCCGGCGCTCGCCATTTTCACTTATAGCGATTTCGCTTTCGATTATGATTAAATCACAACCATAAACGAAAGCAAGCAGACTGGTAACTTTGTAGGCAGCCTGCCGTTGTTCTCAGAAAATATAACAATATCAATTTGATAGGCTGTGGATCACGGGGCGCTTCTACAGCGCAACCGCCAGGCGAATTTCAAAATGAAAGCAGAGGTTTGCGGGCCTAAGCCACGTCGGCGGGCTTGTCCGGCATGGCCGCGATCACGTCGATGCCGCGGCTGTTGCAAATCGCCTGCAACCCGGCGGGCAACGGCAGGTCGGTCACGAAGGTGTGGATCTGGCTGAGATGCGCGATCCGCACCGGCGCATTGCGGCTGAGCTTGGTGCTGTCGGCGACCAGCATGACGCTGCGCGCGTTGGCGATGATCGCCTGCGCCGCCTGCACCTCGCGATAGTCGAAGTCGAGCAGCGCGCCCTCCTCGTCGATCGCCGATGCGCCGATGATGGCGTAATCGACCTTGAACTGGGTGATCAGGTTGTTCGCGGTCGATCCGATCACCGCGCCGTCCGCGCGGCGAACCGTGCCGCCTGCGACAATCACTTCGATGCGCGGATGCCGATAGAGCAGCATCGCCACGTTGAGATTGTTGGTGATGACCAGCAGGTCCTCATGCGCGGTAAGCGCGCTGGCGACTTCTTCCGTCGTGGTGCCGATATTGATGAACAGCGAGCAGCCATTGGGAATCTGCGCCGCAGCCGCTACGCCGATGGCTTTTTTCTCGTCCGCCGCCACGAACCGCCGTGCCTCATAGGCGAGGTTCTCGACACCGGACGCGATGATCGCGCCGCCATGGACACGCGTCATCGACCGGCGGTCGCACAGATCGTTGAGATCTTTTCGGATGGTCTGCGCCGAGACTTCAAAGCGCCGCGCCAGATCCTCTACCGTGACCCGCCCGGAGGCACGCGCGATATTGAGAATGTCGGACTGGCGGCTGGAAAGCTCGGTCATTCAGCACCTTAACTCATGCGCGCCAATGGTGCTGCGGTTGGCGCGTCCGGTCAACTCGCGATTGTCCCGAAGGGTTAAGGCGCCCTCAGACGTATCGCGCCGCGCCCATGCACACCGCCGTCACCGCCAGGAGCATAGCCGCCACCCGCTGGGCACGGCGATCCGCGAGCGCATAACGGTTTCATCGGACGTCCCGTTGCGAAGGCTGCGAATGGCACGGCCGCCGATGGCGCCTTGAACACCCGCAGCGACAAGCGCGGCGACCGCGCCAACAGCAAGCACCTGCTCCGCCGGGCCGAACGAGCCGGCATGAACAAGATGCCCCAGATAGCCGCCGGTCAAAACCGCTACGACAGCAGCGCCCATCTGCGGACGAAACAGCTTTTCACCGCCGATTCCGCCGGTTCTTGCCAGCGTGAAACTCGAACCGGCCCAGAATACGGAGGACAGGATATGAAGCGACAGGACTATGATGAGCGTGGTCTGCATAATCTGCTCCTGACTGAGCTTAAATTAACTATACAATATGTATATCTAAATTAAGATGATGGCAAGGAGGATCATGCCGACACGTTCCTATGTCAGTTCCGTGCGAACGACAGCGGCAATCGAGAAGCGCGATCGCGTTCTCGAAGCGGCTGCAGGGCTGCTGCGCGAAGATACAGGCATTGCCGCCTTCTCGCTGGAGGCCGTGGCAAAAGCGGCGGGCGTGACGCGGCTGACCGTCTACAACCAGTTCGGCTCGCGGCGCGGGTTGCTTGAGGCCGTATTCGACGGCATTGCAGATCGGGGCGGCCTGGCCCGGATTGCCAATGCCATGGCGATGGACGATCCGCACGCCGCACTCGATCGGCTGGTCGAGATTTTCTGCGATTTCTGGAGTTTCGATCCGGCGGTGGGCCGGCTGCACGACGCGATGTCGACCGATCCGGAATTCGGCGAAGCGCTGCTTGAGCGCAACGAGCGCCGCCGAAAGACATTCACCGCGCTCATCAGGCGGATTTCCGGAAAGAAAACATCGCCGCGAAGTCAACGTGATGCCGTCGATCTCGTCTTCGCGCTGACGAGTTACGCGACGTTCGCGATGCTTCGCCGTGAACGATCCGTGGAGGACGTCTGCACGCTGATCAAATCAGCATGCAGCTCTGCGGTAGGCCGGGTTTGACTACACCGCCGTCTTGCGATGGCGGATCGGCGCGCCGAAGGTCAGACTCGCGGCGGCATCGATGATGGTGTTGGTGTCGAGACCATAGTGGCGATAGAGATCGCCGAGCGTGCCGGTCTGGCCGAATTTTTCGATGCCAAGCGCCTCGACACGATGACCGTGAACGCTGCCAAGCCATGCCAATGTCGCCGGATGTCCGTCAATCACGGTGATCAATCCGCAATCGCGCGGCAGCGGCGACAGCAGCCGCTCGATATGGCTCTGCTCGCGCGGACCGCCCGCGCGGCGCTGCTTGCGCGACCCAGTCCAGCCGGAATGAAGCCGATCCGCCGACGTGATCGCCAGCAAGCCGATGTCCCGCCTGCTCTCGCCCAGCAAGCCGGTCGCTTCGATCGCTTCCGGCGCGATGGCGCCGGTATATGCGATCACGAGTTCAGCATTGGGTCCGGGCTTGCGCAGCCAGTACGCGCCCGCCGCGATGTCGCTTTCGAGCTCCGGCGTCATCGTGCGCTGGGGCTGATCCAGCGTGCGGGTCGAGAGCCGCAGATAAACCGATCCGCCATCGTCATCGCGCTGCATGTGATCGAACCCCCAGCGCATGATGACCGCCAGTTCATCGACGAAAGCAGGTTCGAAAGAGGACAAACCGTCCTGCGCCATGCCGATCAGCGGCGTCGCGATCGACTGATGCGCGCCGCCTTCGGGCGCCAGCGTGATACCCGACGGCGTCGCGGCGACCATGAAGCGCGCGTCCTGATAACAGGCGTAGTTCAGCGCATCGAGGCCGCGCTCGATGAACGGATCGTACAGAGTGCCCACCGGCAACAGCCGCTCGCCGTTGATGGAATGCGACAGGCCGAGCGCGGAAAGCATGATGAAAAGATTCATCTCCGCGATGCCAAGCTCCATGTGCTGGCCTTTCGGCGAGTAATCCCACGCGAAGGTCGATGGAATCTTCTCCTTGCGATACAGGTCGGCGTTCTCCGCCAGCGCGAACAGGCCGCGCCGGTTCACCCATGCGCCGAGATTGGTGGAGACCGTCACGTCAGGCGATGTCGTGACAATCCGCTCAGCCAATTTCGTGTCGCTGCGCGCGAGCTCGTTCAGCACAAGCCCAAAACCCTGCTGGGTCGCCATGCGCGGCGTCAGCGTGACGCCGAGCTTCGCGGGCACCTCAATCTTGGGTGCATCGAGCCGCCGCGCGCCATCGCGGGCGAAGGTCACGTTCTTCAGAAACGCTTCGATGCGCGCATGATCGAGCGGCACGCCTTCCAGCCGGTCCCATTCATGGCCGGGACGGATGTTCTGCGCGGTGCGGAACGCCTCCATCTGCGTCACGGTCATCAGCCCGGCGTGATTGTCCTTGTGGCCCTGGAACGGCAGGCCGACACCCTTGATGGTGTAAGCAATGAAGCACACAGGGCGATCGTGATCGATCGCCTCGAAAGCCTCCAGCATGCTCGCCATGTCGTGGCCGCCGAGATTCGACATCAGCGCCAGCAGTTCCGCGTCACTGCGCTTCTCGATCAGTTTCGTCACCGCGCCCTGATCGCCGATGTCATCGAGCAGATGCTTGCGGAACGCCGCGCCGCCCTGGAAACACAGCGCCGCATACATCTGGTTCGGGCAGTTATCGATCCATTTGCGCAGCGCCTCGCCGCCCGGCTCCGCGAACGCAGCCTGCATCAGCTTGCCGTATTTCACGATCACCACGTCCCAGCCGAAATTCCGGAACATGGTTTCGAGCTTTTCCCACAGGCCCTCGCGGATCACCGCGTCGAGGCTCTGGCGATTGTAATCGATAATCCACCACGTATTACGCAGGCCCTGCTTCCAGCCCTCCAGCAGCGCCTCGAAGATATTGCCTTCATCCAGTTCGGCATCGCCGACCAGCGCGATCATCCGCCCTTCCGGCCGGTCCTTCATCCAGCCGTGCGACTTCACGTAGTCCTGCACCAGTGACGAGAACAGCGTCTGCGCAACGCCGAGACCGACCGAGCCGGTGGAGAAATCCACGTCGTCAATGTCCTTGGTGCGCGAAGGATAAGACTGCGCGCCCTTGAAGCCGCGGAAATTTTCCAGCTTCTCGCGGGTCTGTTGCCCCAGCAGATATTGAATCGCATGAAACACCGGGCTCGCATGCGGCTTCACCGCCACGCGATCCTCCGGCTTCAGCACGCTGAAATACAGCGCCGACATGATCGTCGCCAGCGACGCGCTCGATGCCTGATGGCCGCCGACTTTCAGTCCGTCGGAATCCGGACGGATGTGATTGGCATGATGGATGGTCCACGACGACAGCCACAATACTTTTTTTGTGAGGGCCGAAAGGATTTCCAGACGCGAGGGATCGATGGGCATGGCGGTCACCAGATGGGGTTGAACCCGGATGCTATTCCTCCCCGCCCGCGCAAAAATCTCAAATCATCTCGACCATGGTCAAATTATTGGTATACAATACTAATATGGCGGCGGATTATGAGATTTTATTCCAATGACAGACCTCGATGCGATCGATCGCAAGATTCTGACGATTCTGCAGGCCGACAGCCGCGTGACCATGCAGGAGTTGGCGGATCAGGTCGGCCTGTCGGTGTCGCCCTGCCACCGCCGGGTGAAACTGCTGGAAGAGCGCGGCGTGATCTCGCGCTACATCGCGATGGTGGATCAGAAATCCGTCGGGCTTCCGGTCAGCGTGTTCATTTCGATCAAGCTGGAGCGGCAGAAGGAAGAAGATCTCGACCGCTTCGCCAAGGCCATCTCGAAGTGGAAGGAAGTGCTGGAGTGCTACCTGATGACCGGCAATCGCGACTATCTGCTTCGCGTCGTCACCGCCGATCTTCCTTCCTATGAAAACTTCATCAAGACCAAGCTGACGCGCCTCGACGGCATCGCATCCATCGAGTCCAGCTTCGCGCTCAGTCAAGTGAAATATTCCATTGCGCTGCCGGTGTAGCAGCGAGCGTCAGTACAAATTCCGCTTCGCATCCTGCCCGATCACGAAATCGATCAGCTTGGCCGGCACAAACGCACGGCCCTGATTGCGCAACATCTCGCCCCATGTCGGCAAGCGGGAGCGCGCCACGCGCTTTTCCGGATTCCACAGGTCGGACCGCTTCAGCGCCTTGCTGCAGTGGAGATAAACCTCCACCACGTCGACCACGATGACCGAGCGTGGACGCTTGCCGTCCATCAAGAACCTGTTCATGAGGTCGTCGTGAACAGAGACTGTCGCCGTGCCATTGATGCGCAGCGTTTCGTCGATCCCCGGAATGAAGAACAGCAGGCCAACAGCAGGCGCGTGCATGACATTGGTCAGCGTATCGAGTCGGTTATTGCCCGGCCGGTCCGGAAAGGCCAGTTGCTTGAGGCCGAGCGCATGCACAAAGCCGGGCTCGCCGCCGCGCGGCGACACATCGGCAAGGCTGTCCGGCCTACTGGTCCCCACACAGAAGAACGGCGACAGCGCAATGAACTTCAGCGCGAAGTCGTCTAGATAGTCGATCGCCTTGTCGCGGACCGGCTTTGAAACCTGCGGATAAACCGTGCGAAGCGCAGCTTCGTCCGTCACCGTCTTGTCGCCGGGAATGGAGCTATCGCTCGTCATCGCCCCTCCTCGCATCAACTGCGTTTGAGGAAGAAGTATCCACACAGGAGAATTGGAATCGCCAGCGTCGCCCAGGACACGCCATCCCATACGCCGTCTCCGACCAGTGCGGAGACGAGCCCAATGATGCTCAGCACACCGAGCAAGATCGGGATCGCGAAAATCTGGCCGTTGGTCTGGCGGCGCGGCCGCGGTGCGGATTTCATGATGGATAGGCCGGACGATGATCCGACGCCGCAGCATCCACGACAACCCGTTCGACGCTGACTCCGGACTGCCGCCGGCGCAGCCACAGATAAAGGCCCGTAATCAGCACGGCAATGGTGATGATATCGAGAATCGCCCAGATAATTTTCAGCGGCATGCCGCCATAGTCACCGAAATGCAGCGGCTGGGAAATCAAGAGTGTTGAGACATACCATGGCAGATCGCGGCTGTCGGTGAGCACGCCCGTCTCCGCATCGATCAAGGCCGGCTTGAGCAGCTTGGCCGTCAGCGGCGTATTGCCCTTCATGAAGACGGCGTAGTGGCTCCTGCTGCTGAAGATCGTACCAGGGAATGCCACGAAAGCCGGTTTCATGTTCGGTTCGGCCTTCACCGCAACCTGAACAGCCGCATCGATCGACGACGGATGAGCAGGAAGCGGCTTGTCCTTGTATTGCGCGGTCATTTCCGCGAGCTGGCCAAACTGCCAGATCTTGATGACGAGTTCAGCCCAGGTGTTGATCACACCGGTGAAGCCGACCACCAGCATCCACATCACCAATACAATGCCGGTGATGTTGTGGATGTCGAGCCAGCGCACGACGCGCAGCCGGTCGCGCCGGTAAGTACCGAATTTCAGTTTCCGCATCGAAGGGGCATACACAACGATGCCGGAAATGATCGCGACACAGAACAGGATGCCCATGAATCCGAGAAAGAGTTTTCCCGGCAAACCGGCATACATGTCGGTGTGCAGCTTGAGCATGATGTAAGTGAAGCGGCCGGTGACATCCGGTGCGTCGAGATATTGCGCGGTATGCGCGCCCACGCGAACGATCCGGTTGACAACTGGGCTGGCCTCAAGCGACTTGCCGATGCTGACCATCAGCGCATTGGCGTCATCCGCGTCCCAGATCAGGAAATGGGGCACCATTCCCGGATCTTTCGACAGGCTGTTCTTGACGACGAGATCGAGACTGGCGAGCGGCGTGCCTTCCGGCGCCGCCGCTGCCTTGACCTCTTCATGCAGCAGATCGTCGATCTCGTGATGGAAGATCAGCGGCAGGCCCGTGATGCAAAGCATCAGCATGAACACGGTGCAGATGATGCTGGACCATTTGTGGGTCCAGCCCCATCGGCGCAATGATTTGCTTGTGCCTGCCAAGTCCTATCGTCCTTCGTTCCAGGAATATTTCAGAGTGCCGAAAACCGTGCGCGCGGTGCCCAGCCCGCAATACGCCGCCCCCGTCAGACATGAGACCGTATAATACTTGTTCGTGAGATTAGTCGCGTTGATCTGGGCTTTCCAGCCTTTCAGATCCGAGCGGGCATAAGCCAGATCATAGCTCACGCTGGCATCGAACAGCGTATACGACGGGATCACGAACGAATTAAGCGCATCGCCATAGCTTTCGCCCACATATCGCACGCCGCCGCCGATGCCCAAGCCTGCGAGGTTGCCATCGTACCAGGTATATTTGGCCCACAGCGATCCCTGATCGAGTGGAACTCCGTTAATGTATTTTCCGACGTTCGCAGGAACGAGGCTCTTGCTCACGATGGGATCGATCTTGGTATAGGCGGCGATGACTTCCAATTCACGCGTGATATTGCCGCGCGCTTCAAATTCAAAGCCACGAGAGCGGGCATCATCGGTCTGCAAACTAAAGAAGAAATGCACCGGATCTGACGTCAGGATGTCCTTCTGATTGATCTCGAAATACGCCGCTGTCAGCATCAGGTTCGTTCCAAGCGGCTGGAACTTGGCACCAACCTCCCAGCCATCGCCGGTCGTCGGCTTGAAAGCCTGTCCCGAAAAGTTCGCATTCGCATTCGGGACAAACGATGTCGAATAGTTCGCATAAGGCGAAAGGCCAAAATCAAAGAGATAATTCAGGCCCACTCTGCCGGTCGATGCAGCGTCACTACGTCCGTATGTGCCAGGAGGAGGATAAAAGGCGGGGGAATAGCTGTTCAGAGATGTATTGACCCAATCCTGCCGTCCCGTCAGCGACAGCGTCCAGCGGTCGAGCTTGATCTGGTCTTGGGCGTAAAGGCCGACCTGATCAATCTTGTTGTCATTCAGGATGAACGACGACAAAGACGCAAACGATGGGATCGGCGCTCCATACGATGGATTATAAGCGTTGATCGGGGGGAAAGGTCCGCCAAACATTGTCGGGCTGGCCGTCCGATAATCCACATTACCAGTTTGGTGAAGATAGTCCGCACCAACCAGCAGCTTATGCGTCAGTATACCGGTCCTGAAATCCGCCTGAAGCTGGTTGTCTAACGCAACATTCTGCGCGTTGGCTTTCACGTAATTGTAGGACCGCGCGACCGACTGCGTGGGGGTTGGACTCGTCAAATCCATCCCTTCCGAGCGAACGCTCTGGAGATCATTCGTGACTTCCGTGTAGCGGAAATTCTGCCGGAACTGGATGCTGTTATCGAAGCGATGATCGAAAGCATAGCCGATCATTTTCTGTTCCAGTTTATAGCCGTCTACCGAAGGCTCGCCGATGTAGCGGCTGTAAGGAACCGAGCCATTTGGATTCGGCAGGAACGATACCTGCGCAGGCACGTATTGCTGATAACCCTTGTTATCGATCTTCTGATATTGCGACAGGATCGTGAAGCTGGTGTCGGTCGTCGGCCGCCACGTGAAGCTCGGCGCGATGAAAATCTTGTTGTCCTGCACGAAGTCGGTCTGGGTGTCGGCCAGCCGGCCCAGGCCCACGATGCGATACAGAAACTCGCCGTTCTTATCGATCGGCCCGCCGATATCGAATGCGCCCTGCTTGTAATTGAAGTTGCCGAAGGTCGCTTCGAAGTCGTAGTGCGGCGTCGCCGTCGGACGCTTGCTGACCATGTTCAGCAGACCGCCCGGATCGGTTTGCCCGTAAAGACCGGAGGACGGCCCCCTCAAAACTTCTATGCGTTCCAGGCCATATGGTTCGATCTTCGGCCACGCAAAAGTGGTGCTGTCCGCTGGCAGCCTCAACCCGTCGAGATATCGTGGAGCTTCGAAGCCGCGCAGCTTGAAGCCGTCGAAGAATGCATTGGCGCCGTAGCTCTGCAATGCCACGCCCGGCGTATAGCGCAGTGCATCCTGAACCGTCTGCGCGCCCTGATCCTTGATCTGGTCCTTTGTCACCACCGAGATCGACTGCGGGGTTTCAAGAAGCGGAGTATCCGTTTTCGTTGCCGTCACGCTCTGCCGCGCCGAATAGCCGACGACGGGGCCGGTGCCACTCTCCCCGACCTGAGCGGGAACCGGTTGCGCAGGAACAGGCGCAGGGGCCGGTGCAACGCGTGGGGCGCGGCGCGGCCGTGCGCGCTGGCCCGCCACGCGGACTTCAGGAA
>CAZQMD010000137.1:0-12516 GCA_964594185.1 uncultured Afipia sp.
CGCCCTGCGTGAAGAAGCCGTCCTGCTGGCGAACAATTTCGGTCGCAACCTTCAGGATCGTCCGCGCCCACTGATCGAGGGCGCGCACCAGCCACGTCGCATTCTGCAGGCAATCGGTGAAATAGGACTTGTCGCCGTCCTTGCGGATGGTCTTGGAGAGTTGCGAATAATAGGTCTGATTGACCAGAACTTTCGGCAAAGTGTCGCTGTTGAGTTCGACATGCCAGCCACCGTCCGGGCCGGGGCGAACATAAACGTCCGGCACTACAGTTTGCGCCTTGGCGGATCCAAACTTGAGGCCCGGCTTTGGATCAAGATGACGGATTTCACCGATCATGTCGGCGATGTCTTCGTCATCAACGCCGCAGATTTTTCTCAAAGAAGCGATATCGCGCTTCGCCAGCAGATCGAGATTTTCGACCAGCGCCTGCATCGCTGGATCGTAGCGGTCGCGCTCCCGCAGCTGGATCGCAAGGCACTCGCTTAAATTGCGGGCACAGACGCCAGGCGGATCGAATTTCTGCAGCACCGCAAGCACCGCTTCGACGTCTTCGCGTGTGGTGCCGAGCTTGTCATGCGCATCGCCAAGGTCAGCGGGCACATAGCCGGCATCGTCGACCAGATCGATCAGATATTGTCCGATCATGCGGCGCGCGGGGTCGGGAAATGCAACGGCAAGCTGTTCGGCGAGATGACCGCTCAGCGTGGTTTCGGCCGCGACGAACGCTTCGAGATTGTAGTCGTCGTCGTTCGATGCGCCACCGCCCCATTCGGTGTAGGCGGTCGGTGCCGCGTCCTGCGCGTTACGCGCGGCGGCGTCCGCCGGTTCTTCCGGAAACACATTCTCCATGCCGGTATCGAGGGTCTGCTCGATCTCGGTGCGGCTTCCAAGATCGGGCGCCATCCATTCCTCGGCGCCGGCCTCGAAACCCTCCCCCGAGCGCTCGCCGTCGGTTCCCTGCGAGAATTCCGCGCCGTCGGAGAACTCTCCTCCGTCGCCATCCCCCTGAGCCGTGGCGGGTTCGCCATGATCGGGAGACCCGTCCTGATTGGCGCGCTCAAGCAACGGATTGCGCTCAAGCTCGTCCTCGACGAACGCCACGAGATCGAGATTCGACAACTGCAGCAGCTTGATCGCCTGCATCAGCTGCGGCGTCATCACCAGCGACTGGGATTGGCGGAACTCTAATCTCTGCGTCAGGGCCATAAAAAACAGATCCGGTCCAAAAATTGGTCCGTTTCTTGCTTATACTTTTCCTGAGAGCTTGTACACGGCTTGACGTTTTGAAAAATCGGGAGACCAGCCGGGCGGCTCACCAAACACAAATCAGGGTGAATCAGAGCCGGAATTCTTCGCCCAGATAGAGCCGGCGCACGTCCGGATCGTTGACGATCTCGTCGGGACTGCCTTCCGTCAGAACCTCGCCAGCATAGACGATATAGGCCCGGTCGGTCAGGCCGAGCGTTTCGCGGACATTGTGGTCGGTGATAAGCACGCCGATGCCGCGCGCCGTCAGATGCCGCACCAATTGCTGGATGTCGCCCACCGCGATCGGGTCGATGCCCGCAAACGGTTCGTCGAGCAGCATGTAGCTCGGCCGGGACGCCAGCGCGCGCGCAATTTCGACACGGCGCCGCTCGCCGCCGGACAGCGCGATCGACGGCGACTTCCGCAAACGGGTGACGTTGAATTCTTCCAGCAGCGAATCGAGTTCGCGTTCGCGCTTGCGCTTGTCGGGTTCGACCACCTGGAGCACCGCGCGGATATTGTCCTCGACCGACAGGCCGCGAAAGATTGACGCTTCCTGCGGCAGATAACCAATGCCGAGCCGCGCGCGCTGATACATGGGCAACTGCGTGACGTCGTGGCCGTCAAGCTCGACGCGGCCGCGATCCGGCTTGATCAGGCCGGTGACCATGTAGAAGCAGGTGGTCTTGCCGGCGCCGTTCGGTCCCAGAATGCCAACGGCTTCGCCGCGCCGGACATAGAGGCTGACGCCGTGCACGATCTTGCGCGTGCCGAAACTTTTTTCGACGCCATGAATCGCAAGATAACCGGAATGCTGGGCGCGTGATGCCGTACCGTTCGTGGCGGCACGATTGCGCGGCTGCTCTCTTGCAGATTGTTTCGCAGGCTCGCGCGGCAGGTTGCGCGGGATAGGCGGTGAATTGTGGGTGAAGGCCGACGAATCGTTCGGCGCCAACGGCGGCGGCTCACGCGAAACCGTTGCCGCAACGGGCTCGCGCCTGACAGGCGCGCTGTCGCGCGCAACCAGCGGCTTGTCGCCGACGGTGGACTTGAACATGTCGCCCACTCGCGAGGCGAATGACGTGATGTCCTGACGCAAGGCATCCTGTCGCGCGCGCGCAAAGCCCTGCCGTCCACGTGCCGGGCCTCGACGACGAAAGATGCGCAGGATGTCCACCATGCCGCTCAGTTCAGCCCGCTTCCGTTCAGCCTCTGGAATGTTGCCTGAGCATGATCGAGCCGGGGCGACTTGCCCACTCCCAAATGATCAGCGGCCGGGTGATACAGGCACAATTCATCCGGTTCAACTGGTGCGCTTGCGCGGGTTTTGCAAGTCATTGAGTTTGAGCGGCTTTCCAGGGGCTCCAGGGGCCGGTGAGGGCTGCGCCGCACCGGTATTGCCGCCCTGCTGTCCGTTGTTTGGTGCAGCCTGGAACACGCCCTGCACGCGGCCGCTGTTGGATTCGACCCTTGAGACGCCAGTCGTGAGATCGACGACGAGCTTGTCGCCGCGCAGCACGTTCTTGTCCTTGGTCAGCAGCACATTGCCGTGCATCGTCACCGTGTTGGAGCGCATGTCGAAGACACCGCGGTCGCCGGTCACCGTCGAATCCTTCTGGGTGACGGTGACGCCGCCCTGCGCCTCAAGCCGCTTGATCGACGAACTGCCAGCCGGTCCCGGCGTCGCCGCCTTCATCGCAGGCTTCTTGCTCGATTGATCGTTGTCGTAAAACACAACCAGCGTCTTGCAGAGCATGGTGGTGTCCCCCTGCACGACCTTCACATTGCCGCTGAATGTCGCGGCCTTGTCCTTGTCGCGCATTTCAAGCGAGGCTGCATCGATCTGGATCGGCTTGTCGCGGTTCTGCGAGAAGCCCTGCATGGCATTGGGCACACCCGTCGCCGTGCTTTGCGCGCGTGCATCCACCGCCGAGCAAAGAACGGCGGCGACAGCCGCTGCCGACAAAATCCGCGAGACTGAATGCGCGTTGAAAGAACCGTAAATTGTCATCATCCGAAAAATCATTTCGCAGCGGCATCCCGCGCGGGCGCCTGATTGTCTGTTGATCCATCTTTTGGCGGCTGATCCGGAATCAGGATCATCGATACGCCGCCTTCAAACCGCACCACCGCACCGTTCTCGATAATCTTCAGGCGGTTTGCATCCAGCGTTCCATTCAGCAGTTTCACCGACACCGGTTGATCGGACATCACAGTGCCGCCGCCAAGATCGACGGTGGCCTGCGTCAGCCGCGCTTCATAGCCTGTGGTGGATTGCAGAAAGATGTTGTCCTTGAGATCCAGCAACTGGGTCTTGGTATCGAACAGGCCGGTGCGCGCGTCCATGGTGATACCTGTCTTGTCTTCCATCTGAACTTTCGCGCGCAGTTCATTCAGTTCGACATTGTTCGGCCGGGTCACGTCCTGCACGGCGGATTTGGCCCAAAGTTCATAGGGACGATTGTCCGGCGTGAAGCCGGCCAGATGCGGCGAGTCCATCGTGATCTTGGTACCCGAGACACCGAGCTTGCCGATGTCGATGGGAAGCTTCGACAGAATCCGGAACGGATTGAACAGCGAGATGCCGACGATCGTGAGCATGGCGGCCGCCACCATCACCGGCACCGCCAGACGCAACTGGCGCACACGGCGGCTGTGACGCCGCGCCTTGGCGTAGCGCGCGTCCGCAGCAGCCTGATAAGTCTGGCCCTGTACCGAATGCAATATCTGCTCCGAAGCACCGGAAAGTCCCCGGCTATTCTACCAAGGACGCCGCCGTTTGCAGCCCGCCATTTGCCTCACCCGATCAGGCGCTTGGCAAAGGTCCCCCACCAAGCACGTGGCAAAGAGCAAAAAAGTGACCGAAACCGGGCAAACTTCGCTGCAAATGGCCGGATTATGAATGAGCGAAAATGTCGTCGTTTTCCCAGCCCTGCAGGTCGAGCTTTGCCCGCGTCGGCAAAAACCTGACGCAGGCGTCGGCCAGCGCCGCGCGGTTCTCCCGCGCCAGCATGGCATCGAGCTTTTCGCGCAGCGCATGGAGATGCAGCACGTCGGAGGCTGCGTAGGCGAGCTGTGCGTCCGTCAGTGTGGCCGCACCCCAGTCGCTCGACTGCTGCTGCTTGGACAGATCGACGCCGAGCACTTCACGCACCAGATCTTTCAGGCCATGGCGATCCGTATAGGTGCGCACCAGACGCGACACGATCTTGGTACAGTAGACCGGCTCGGGCATCACCCCGAAAGCGTTGAACAGCACAGCGAGATCGAACCGCGCAAAATGAAAAATCTTGGTGACCTTCGGATCGCCGAGCAGCTTCTTCAGGTTTGGTGCATCGGTATGACCGGCGGGAATCTGCACCACGTCCGCGGTGCCGTCGCCGTTCGACAACTGGATCACGCAGAGCCTGTCGCGATGCGGATTGAGCCCCAGCGTCTCGGTGTCGATCGCCACGGACTGCGTGTAGCGCGAAAGGTCCGGCAGGTCGCCGCGATGCAGGCGGATGGTCATGGTCAATCAAAACCCTTGATATGCGGATTGTTCGAATCGGCGCGGCCTAAACTATCGCTCAAAATCCGCGCCGACGAGGAAAAACGGGCTTTTCAGCGCCACAGGCCCAACGCCGCCCACTTCGATTCGGGGATCAGCTCGCCGATCTTGTAGCTGAACGACAGCACCGTCATGTGGTCCGGCGATCCCTTGCAGGAGAAGGAAAACGAATACCACTTTCCCTTGCTGCGGAAGGCGCCGCCCTTGCCCGTTACAGTGTCGCCGGCATGCACCGGATGCGAGATGACGTCGGTCTTGGCGCGGTCGGGGTGATACGGATTGGCGTCCCGGTCGATCCGGCTCATCGCCTCAAGGTCGCAAACCTGCTCAAGACGGGTCTCGGGGTCCAGCTTCTTCAGGCTTGCTGCGAATCGCGCGTCTATCGCGGCGCACGGTTGAACCGAAAACAGCGCGGCAACCAGAACAACGGCAAGATTTTTCACGAAAGCACCATGCAGAATCAATTTTAAGGTGCACCGTCCGGAAAACGAGGCCTCCAGAGGAGGCTGTCTTCGAATCGTTGGTGCCCAGGAAAGGACTCGAACCTTCACGGCCGTTAAGCCACTGGCACCTGAAGCCAGCGCGTCTACCAATTCCGCCACCTGGGCATTGGGGCGGTTACTAAGGACAGGGCGCGCGCTTGTCAAATTGGCGTTGTGATGCGGGAATGGCCTGTACAGCACAGGGCCGATGGCGTATCGCGGAAATCAGCACGCTGCCGTCCCATTTCGTCCATTTGCGCAGGAACCACGCATGTCAGCCCCCATCGATACGCTCGTCACGGTCTTCGGCGGATCCGGCTTTCTCGGCCGGCATGTGATCCGGGAATTGGCCCGTCGGGACTATCGCATCCGTGTCGGCGTTCGTCGCCCGGAATTGGCCGGTCATCTGCAGCCCCTGGGCAGGGTCGGCCAGATTCACCCGGTTCAGGCCAATGTGCGCTATCCGGCTTCAGTGCAGGCTGCGGCCCGTGGCGCCAGCGTCGTGGTCAATCTGGTCGGTATTCTGGCCCAGAGCGGCGCGCAGACCTTCGATGCGGTCCAGGACAAGGGCGCTGAAGCCGTGGCGCGGGCGGCGGCCGAGATCGGCGCGCGCATGGTGCATGTGTCGGCGATCGGCGCCGATGCCGATTCGGCCTCAAGCTATGCCCGCACAAAGGCCGCGGGCGAAGCGGCCGTGCTGGCAGCAGTACCTTCCGCCACCATCGTTCGCCCCTCGGTCGTCTTCGGCCCCGAAGACCATTTCACCAACCGCTTTGCGGGCCTTGCGCGGCTCTCGCCGATGCTGCCGCTGATTGGCGGCGGACACACCAGACTTCAGCCGGTCTATGCCGGCGATGTCGCCACCGCCATTGCCGACGCGGTCGACGGCACGACCCGGCCAGGCACGACCTATGAACTCGGCGGCCCCGAGATCATGACCCTGCGTGAGATTATCGAACTCATTCTCAAGATCACCCAGCGCAACCGCATGCTGGTGCCGCTGCCGTTCCCGCTCGCCCGTCTGAAATCGTTTTTCCTGCAATTCGCGCCGGGCGATTTCAGACTGACGCCGGATCAGGTCGAGCTGCTGCGCAGCGACAACGTCGTGTCGGATGCAGCCAAAGCCGCCGGGCTGACGCTGGAAGGTTTGAAGATCGCGTCGGATTCGCTTGAAGCCGTCGCGCCGTCCTATCTCTGGCGCTACCGCAAGACCGGACAGTTCGCACACAAGGACGCGTGATTTTTTTCCCTCCCCCGCTTGCGTGGGAGAGAGCATATCACGCTTGCTTCTTCTTACTTCCCGAGCGCCAGCGCGATCAGGCCGAGCGTGCCGACAATGACTCGCCACCATGCGAACAGCGCGAAGCCGCGCTTGGTAACGAAATCCAGAAACGTCTTCACCACAATGATCGCGGTGATGAACGACACCACGAATCCGACCGCAATAATCAGCGCGTGATCGGTCGTCATCTCGCCGCGATTCTTGTAAAAATCGTAGGCGAAGGCGCCGATCATGGTCGGGATCGCGAGAAAGAACGAGAACTCGGCGGCCGCGCGCTTGTCTGCTCCAAAGAGCATCGCCGCCACGATCGACGCACCGGAACGCGACACGCCCGGAATCATCGCAGCACACTGCGCGACGCCGATACCGAGATACATCGGCAACGAAAATGCCGTGGCGTCATGATAGCGCGGATTGAGATCCTGCTGATCGACCCATAGCAGCACCGCGCCGCCCGCGATCAGCGAGAAGCAGACCACCCACGGATTGAAAAGCACGCTCTTGATGAAGCTGCCGAAAATCAGCCCGAGAATCACCGCGGGAAAAAACGCCAGCAGAACACCGATCACGAAGCGCCTCGCCGCCGGATCGGAAAACATCCCGACCGCAATGCGCCACAATCGGCCGAAATAAATCACCAGGATCGCGAGAATCGCGCCGAGCTGGATCATCACCGCGAATGTTTTCCAGAAATTATCCTGATCCAGATCCATGAACCGTTCCACAAGCAGCAGATGGCCGGTGGAGGACACGGGAAGGAATTCGGTCACGCCCTCGACAACTCCGAGAACGATGGCCTTGAAGAGATCAGCTAACATCTGGGGATCATCCGAAGTGCTGGAGAGTTCCGCGATCTTGTCGCCCATTCGCCGTGTTGCCGCAACGGCAAATCCGTGAAATTGAGGGGCTGGTGACAGGCGGCTTGCAACGTCCCTGCCCGGCGCGTTAACCGCCCTTCGAGACCCTTTGTTAAACCTAATCAGACTATCACAGGCCATATGTTCACACTGTTCCATCACCCGTTCTGTCCACGGTCTCGCTTTGTGCGGCTCGCGCTCGGAGAGCACGGGCTCGATACGCGCCTTGTGGAAGAACTGGTCTGGGATCGCCGTGAAGCTTTCCTGGCGCTGAACCCGGCCGGCGATACGCCGGTGCTGATTGCCGAGGGCACGCCGGCGATGCCGGGACCGGGCCTTGCCGCCGAATTCCTCGATGAAATTCATGGCGCGCCGCTGGGCGATCACCGCCTGCTGCCCCGCGCGATGAACGATCGCATCGAGGTGCGACGGCTGATGTCGTGGTTCAACGACAAGTTCTTTGAGGAGGCCAGCGGGCCGCTGGTCACCGAGCGCATCTACAAGCGCTTCATGAAGCCGGAGTACGGCGGCGGCGCGCCCTCGACCGACGTTCTGCGCGCGGCCAAGGCAAATGTGCGCTATCATCTGGCCTATATCGGCTGGTTGGCGCGGACGCGGAATTTTCTCGCCGGCGATCAGCTCACCTACGCCGATCTGGCCGCACCAGCGCATCTGTCGGCGCTGGACTATCTGGGCGATGTGCCATGGAACGAGGACGACGCAGCCAAGGCGTGGTACGTGCGGATCAAATCCCGCCCGTCGTTCCGCCCGTTGCTGAGCGAATGGATGGCGGGCGTCCCGGCCTCGGCGCATTACGTGGATCTCGACTTCTGACACCCTCTCCTGATGCAGCCGCGGTGAAAGCCGCGCTGACGGCGGAAGCACGCGCCATCGGCTTCAGCACCGTCGGCATCGCGGATCCGGAGTCCATCGCAGGCGCGCGCGAGCGGCTGCAGGCCTTTCTCGATGCAGGCGCGCACGGCGACATGGACTGGCTCGCCAATGAGCCTGCGCGCCGCGCCAGTCCGAAAGTGCTGTGGAGCGAGGTTCGCTCCGTCATCATGCTCGGGATGAATTACGGTCCGGATGAAAATCCGCTGAAGCTTCTCGACAAAAAAACCCGCGGCAACATTTCGGTCTATGCGCGAGGCGATGACTATCACGACCTGATCAAGAAGCGCCTCAAGACACTTGCACGCTGGCTGATCGCCCATGCCGGCGGCGACGTGAAAGTGTTTGTCGATACTGCCGCCGTGATGGAGAAGCCGCTGGCGCACGCCGCCGGTCTCGGCTGGCAGGGCAAGCACACCAATCTGGTCTCGCGCGACTATGGCTCATGGCTGTTTCTCGGCGCGATCTTCACCACCCTCGAGCTGCCGCGCGACACAGCCGACATCAATCACTGCGGATCGTGCCAGTCCTGTCTCGACATCTGCCCGACCAGCGCCTTTCCCGCGCCCTATCGGCTCGACGCGCGCAAATGCATTTCGTATCTCACCATCGAGCACAAGGGCGCGATCCCGCGCGAATATCGCGAAGCCATCGGCAACCGCATCTATGGTTGCGACGATTGTCTCAGCGTGTGCCCATGGAACAAGTTCGCGCAGGAAGGACACGAAGCGAAACTCGCCGCCCGCGATGAACTGCGCGCGCCATCGCTCGCTGAATTATCACGGCTGGATGATGCGTCGTTCCGTGCGCTGTTCACAAAATCTCCGGTCAAGCGGATCGGCCGCGACCGCTTCCTGCGCAATGTGCTGATCGCAATCGGCAACAGCGGCGATAGCTCGCTTGCTGCCGAGGCGCGCCGTCTGCTCGACGATCCAAATCCGCTGGTGCGCGGCGCTGCTGTCTGGGCGCTGGCGCGGCTGCTTTCGGATCAGGAATTTTCCGAACTCGCCGCCGCGTCAAACGACCATGACGCCGATGTGCGGAACGAGTGGGCGGAGGGATCGACGTAGCTCGTCATTGCGAGCGAAGCGAAGCAATCCATTCTTGCTCTCTGCTTAAGCTGGATTGCTTCGTCGCTAACGCTCCTCGCAATGACCAGGAACCATCAGAATCCAACTACTTTGCAATATGCCTTTTCATCTCCGGCCGCGCCTTGAGCGCGGCGCCCTGTTTGGCGACAATCTTCGCGATCCGCTCCGGCGCGAAATTCAGATCGACAAAGGCCGGGGCGGTGTTGGCGACCTCGTGATATTCGGCGATCAATCCATCGCGCAGGGTCATGATCGCCACGCCCTCGAACATCGCGCGGGCACCTTTCGCTTCCGGCAGCGTCGACGTGTAGCTGAACGTGTAGCGCGCATAGAGCGTTTTGCCGTCGCTGACCGGATCGTGCATCACCCAGTGAAAATCCTTCGCCGTGCGATAGAACCAGTCATCGATCATCTGCGCGATCGTCTCGCGACCTGCGAACGCGCCATAGAACACATCGTGATAGACGCCGTCCTCGGTGAACAGGGACGCGAAGGCGTTGCCGTCGCGCTGCTCGACGGCGCGGCAAAAATCCTGAAGGAGCTTGTCCGGCTGCATCCTGTCCTCCCGTTTTGTTTTTGTTGTCCGGCGGCGCTGTTGCGCTCACGCGGCTTCAGGCCGGGGTCACGCCCCGTTGACCAGTTCGCTCACCGCACTCAGCATGCGTGCAATATCCTGCGGGCGCGACAGGCGATGATCGCCATCCTGCACCAGCGTCAGCACCACGTCGTCGCTCGGCAGACAATGCGTGAGCGCGAAGGCATGACGCCACGGCACATCGGGGTCCTGCGCGCCCTGCAGAATCCGCACCGGACATCCGACATCGATGGTGCCGCCGAGCAGCAGATGATTGCGGCCTTCCTCGATCAGGGTGCGGGTGATCGGATAGGCTTGATCGCCGTAGTCGGACGGGCGATGCCACACACCCTTGGTCATGATCTCGTCGCGGACCTCCTGCGAGAAGCCTTTCCACATCAGCTCTTCGGTGAAGTCCGGCGCGGGTGCGATCAGCACAAGACCTGCGAGCGTGGCGCGCGAGGCCGGACGCTTCGCCAGCGCGCGCGCAAGCAACAGCGCCATCCAGCCCCCCATGGAGGAGCCGACCACGATCTGCGGTCCCTCGCAGAAGGCATCGAACACCTTGAGACTTTCCTCGTGCCACTGCCCGATCGTTCCATCCGCGAAACTGCCTGAAGATTCGCCGTGCCCGGAATAATCGAACCGCACATAGGCGCGGCGATGCGCCACCGCCCACTCGTCGAGCGCCTGCGCCTTGGTTCCCTTCATGTCGGAGTTGAACCCGCCGAGCCAGAACACGCCCGGAAGATCGCCTGCGCGCTTGCGCACGGCGATGCGCCGTTTTGTCCCGCTGTCACCGACCTCGATGAAGTCTGGCTCCGGCATTCCGGAACTGTCCGATCCGTGCGTCATGAAAACTGCCCCGTTCTTAAGCTGTTATGGCGGCCGATCGCACGATCCGTCAACGCGATGCCTCCTTCGCGCTTGCGGAGCGGACGGCGGACCTCTATGTGGAGCGTGCCTTACGGAGCGCGGGGCAGCCATTTATCGGGCATTTTACGGTTTCATGGCTGATCCCGCGGGTCTGCGGCAGCGCCGTAAAATGCACGCAGAAGCCCGCGCGCGCTTGCCCGGCGGGCCTTAATCCTTCAAACTGATTGCCTCGTTCACAACACCGGAGACTATCCCATTCGCCGTCCCAACAGAGCCCCGGCTCCCGCCGCAAAAGACGGGCCGCGCATCAACGATGAAATCCGCAATCTTCAGATCCAGCTGATCGACCAGAACGGCACCAATGTCGGCACAGTCGAAACGGCGATCGCGGTGAAGATGGCGATGGAGGCGGGCATGGATCTCGTCGAAATCTCGCCGAACAACGATCCCCCTGTCTGCAAGATCATGGACTACGGGAAATTCAAGTATTCGGCGCAGAAGAAGGCCGCCGAAGCCCGTAAGAAGCAGAAGACCGTCGAAATCAAGGAGATCAAGCTCCGTCCGATGATCGACGATCACGACTACGACGTGAAGATGCGCGCGATGCTGCGATTCTTCGAGGAAGGCGACAAGGTGAAGATCACCCTGCGCTACCGTGGCCGTGAAATGGCGCATCAGGAAATCGGCACCAAGCTGCTCGACAAGGTGAAGGCCGCTGTCGCCGACGTCGCCAAGGTCGAACAGGACGCGCGCTTTGAAGGCCGCCAGGTGGTGATGGTTCTGGCGCCGCGCTAAACCAAAACAGACCGCTTAAATAAACTGTTCAAAGAAAATGGCGCTGCAGACCGCAGCGCCATTTTTCGTTTCAACAGTTCGCGAAGGCTTACGACGCGCGGGTCGCTTCCCAGCGGCCGGAGCATGCGGTGCTCGACGACTTGCCGCTCCACTGACCGGAACCGGAGTTGGCGGAAAGCTTGCCGCTGCCGCTGGCCTTCTGGTCGCCGCGCGCAATGGTGACATTGACCGCGCCGGCATCGCCGACATGGCCGGAAATATCGAAGCTGCCGTCGCCGGAATAGCTGACCCGGCCGCCCTCGACCTTCACGGGATAGCTGTAGGCGGGATCGCAATTACCGGACTGGGTGATGATGGTGACACGCCAGGAGCCGTCGAACGAGCCGGCTTTGGCCGAGGTGGCGAGCACGATGGCAGCCGTCAGCGCCGCTGCGGCAAAGGCCGCCAGAGCGAACAGCCGGACGGTCGGATTTTCGGAAATAGCAACTGTCTTGGCGCGCGCGGCCATCTGTGTCCCTCACATGTGGGTGGGTGCTGGACAAGATATAGGCAGATTGCGGCAGGACTTCTAGCGCAGCGCAGCAATGATGCCGTGACTTTTGAAAATATCTAATTATTCCAATAATATGTTACCGATCAGCATCTTGGCAGCCGGAGCCGCACCCCGCGCCCGAACCCACCGCCGCCGAGAGACAGGAAGCTGGTTCGGAAGGCGCTGAAGGGAATTTGCCGGGTCATTCGACGCCGTTAAGCGTTGCCAATCCGCCGTTCCTCTGCCATAAGCCCAACCTTCGTCGCCCGGCTGGTCAAGGGCTGCCGTGGCGGCCCCAAAGCTGGCTTTCTCCACACCGGATTATGTTGGGCAATAT
>CAZQMD010000138.1:0-12296 GCA_964594185.1 uncultured Afipia sp.
GTCGATCAGTTCATCGACTTCGGTCTTAGGACCATCGAGTTCAATGACCAGCAGCGCCTCGACGTCGAGCGGATAACCGGCATGCACGAAGGCTTCGGCCGCGTGGATCGCGTCGCGGTCCATCATTTCCATGCCGCCCGGAATAATGCCAGCGCCGATGATGTCGGCCACGCAGCGCCCGGCGGCCTCGACCTCCGAGAAGCCTACCATCAGCGCCCGAGCCGTCTCAGGCTTCTTCAGGATACGCACGGTCACTTCGGTCACGACACCGAGCAGGCCCTCGGAGCCGGTAATCACGCCCATGATGTCATAGCCGTCGGTCTCGGGTGCCTTGCCGCCGATGCGCAGAATCTCGCCGGTGATCAGCACGATCTCGCAGCCGAGCACATTGTTGGTGGTCATGCCGTATTTCAGGCTGTGAACGCCGCCGGAATTCTCGCCGATATTGCCGCCGATCGAGCAGGCGATCTGCGACGACGGATCGGGCGCGTAATAGAAATCCTCGTGCGCAACGGCCTGGCTGATGGCGAGATTGGTCACGCCGGGCTCGACCACCGCCACGCGGTTTTCGAAATCGATTTCGCGGATGCGCTTGAACTTGCCGAGTCCGAGCAGAACGCCGTCCTTGAGCGGCAACGAGCCGCCGGACAGCGAGGTCCCGGACCCGCGCGGCACCACCTTGATGCCGTTGTCGTGGCAGTATTTCAGAACCTGCGATACCTGCTCGGTGGTATCCGGCAGCACCACGACCATCGGCGGCTGGCGATACGCTGTCAGCGCGTCGGATTCGTAAGGCTGCATTTCCCGCGTGGTGGAAATCACGCCCTCGCCCGGCACTATTTTTTGCAAGGCGGCGACAATCTCGTCGCGGCGGGCAAGCACGGCCTGATCGGCTTCAGGCATCATGATGGACATCGGCAGTCTCCAGAACACAGCGCGTGCGAGCGCGCTTTATTGTTCTGATATATCAAGCATGCCTAGCGTGTTTTGAACAGTTCCAAAGCCAGGCTGAGCGCAACCTATCCGACCAGCGCACCCAGTTCCCGCCGCACGGGCATCACCGGCATCACTGCCTGCACCACAAGGCCGCGGGCGCGAGCATCGAGTACACCCACGGCACGCAGAGCGAACAGCGTAATCGCCTGCACAGCATCGCGCAGCTTCACCGGGTCGTCGATCTCGGCCGATGCCAGCGGACCGACGAGGGATTCGTGCAGCGCGCCGATCAGGGCCGTTGCAGCCAGCGGAATATCTTGCGCTGGCAGGTGCCCTGCCCGCACGGCGGCCTCAATGCGCGCTTCGACCTCGGCGGCAATCTCGCGGCGGCTGGCGACGCGGGATTCGGTGACATCGACATCGACCGGCTCGGCCAGGATGCCCCAGGCGAGTTTGCGATTCGACACCACATGAACCGCGATGGTCGTCACGGCAGCAGCCAGCGCCGATGACGGTCCGGGCGCCGCATCGGCCGCACGGCGGATCGCGGTCAGTTCGGCGCGCGAGACATCGGCGATCAATTCGGAAATCAGGTCGGCTTTGGACGGGAAATACCGATAGACCGTGCCTGCCGCGACATTGGCGCGGGTCGCCACGGGCGCGATCTGGACCGCAGCCATTCCGCCTTCCGCAGCCGCATCGCGGGCTGCTGCAAGGATCGCATTGCGGCGTGCCGCAAGGCGTTTCACGACCTGATGAGTTCGCCTGTAAACCATTGACGGCGTTTATCTCCCGAAAAGAAGTGAACACCAGTTCAAAAGCGCTGACAAGCTTTTCGGCGAGCCGGGATTCAAATTCGCACTGCAGCAAAAGTTCGCTTACTTCGGCGTTCGAGAATCATTTCTTAGCCACTGAATCCTAATGCCCGCGCCAGCGCCGCCACCGCCATGCCGGTGATCACTGCCACGAACTCGTTGCGCCGGATGATGGTGATCGCGACCGCAGCGCCAATGGCGAACAGCACCACCGCGCCGCCATTCACCGCCACCGGCAACGAGGCCGCGACAATGATCGAACCGGGCAATGCGTCGAGCATTCTGCGCACTCGGGGCGTGATGGTGACATAACCCATCAGCCAGTAGCCGCCGAGACGGGAAGCAACGGTCACCGCAGTCATCACCGCGAAAGCGATCATCACATCGGAGCGCATGAACTCGCTCATGCCGCACCTCCATGGACCTTCGCATCATCTGGCGGATCGTCCATCAATCCGGCGCAAATCGCGCCTGAAACTGCACCGGCGATGATGAACCACCAGCCCGGCACCAGCCAATGCACCGTGAGTGCGACGATGCCTGACACGGCCCATGGAATCGCGCGCCGGGGGCCTTTCCAGGCCGGCACCAGCATGGCCGCGTAAAAGGCAGGGACCACAAGATCGACACCGTACTTCTTCGGATCGCTCAACTGTCCCGCGAGCAGATACCCCGGCACCGACGAGAGAAACCAGAGCACATAAAGCACGATGCCGCCGCCGACGAAAAACCACGCATCCGCGCCGCCGTGGTTGCGATAGCGCGTGGCGGCGAGCCAGCCGCCATCGGTGACCAGAAGCATCGACGGATAGGACTGCCACCATGGCAGCGTGCCGAACCACGGACGAAGGCTGGCGCTCATCAGGGAGAAGCGGATGTTCACAGTCGCCGTCAGCAGCGCCAGCGTCGCGATCGACGACACCGTCAGCGTGCTCGGCCACGAGGAGACCGCGACGAACTGCGAGAGTCCCCCGTAGACGAAGGCCATCATCACCTGCACTTCGGTGAGGGTGAAATTCTTCTGCGCGCAGAGCGCACCGAACGCCATGCCGAACGCAATGGTCCCCGGCAGCATCGGCGTGATCGCGTAGATGCCCGGCACGACGGCGTTGCGCGACCAGTAAGCCGGCGCGTGGAAATGATCAGGTATCGGAGGGGTGGTCATCGATTCATCCGCGAGAGAATTCATGCGTGCGGCGAATGCGATAATGGGTCAAGCCTCTCAGGCGCGACCTATGTTCGGCTGGAGGTCTCCGGCGAAAATCCATGCAGCACGCGCGGAGGCCGGACATCACCGCAAAGACAAAGGCCGGTCTTCCGACCGGCCTTTCTCAAATCAGGTTGTGTCGTGTCAGGCCTGCGGCTGCGGCTCGAGGCCCGTGTCCGGACGCGGACGCGGCTTGCCGGCCGGCGGAACCGCCGACGTGCGCGGACCCGACGGCTCGAGAACTGACTCGCGGTTCGGCTTCTTGCCGTTCAGCAAGTCGGTGATCTCGTCGCCGGACAGCGTTTCGAACTCGAGCAGCCCCTTGGCCAGGGTCTCAAGGTCTTCGCGCTTCTCGGTCAGAATACGGGTCGCGTCGTTGTAGCCGGTCTCGACCAGGCGCTTCACTTCGGAATCGATCTTCTGCGCAGTCGACTCTGAGACGTTCTGCTGGCGGTTGACCTGCATGCCGAGGAACACTTCATCGTTGTTCTCGCCATAGGACACGGTGCCGAGCTCTTCCGACAGGCCCCAGCGCGTCACCATCATGCGAGCCAGACGGGTGGCCTGCTCGATGTCGGACGATGCACCGGAGGTGACCTTGTTGCGGCCGAAGATGAGTTCTTCCGCGACACGTCCACCCATCATGATGGCGAGACGCGAGGTCATCTGCTCAAGCGACATCGACAGCTTGTCGCGCTCGGGCAACTGCATGACCATGCCCAGCGCACGGCCGCGCGGAATGATCGTGGCCTTGTGGATCGGATCGGTCGCCACGACGTTGAGGCCGACGATGGCGTGGCCGCCCTCGTGATAGGCCGTCAGCAGCTTCTCTTCCTCGGTCATGACGAGCGACTTGCGCTCGGCGCCCATCATCACCTTGTCCTTGGCTTCCTCGAACTCGGCCTGCGTCACCATGCGCTTGTTGCGGCGCGCGGCGGTCAGGGCGGCTTCGTTGACGAGGTTCATCAGGTCGGCGCCGGAGAAGCCCGGGGTGCCGCGCGCGATGGTCTTGAGGTTGATATCCGGCGCCAGCGGCACCTTGCGGACGTGGACCTTGAGGATCTGCTCGCGGCCGACGACGTCCGGATTGGGCACCACGACCTGACGGTCGAAGCGGCCCGGACGCAGCAGCGCGGGATCGAGCACGTCGGGACGGTTGGTCGCGGCGATCAGGATCACGCCCTCATTGGCCTCGAAGCCGTCCATCTCGACCAGCAGCTGGTTCAGCGTCTGCTCGCGCTCGTCATTGCCGCCGCCGAGACCGGCGCCGCGGTGACGACCGACCGCGTCGATTTCGTCGATGAAGATGATGCACGGCGCGTTCTTCTTGGCCTGCTCGAACATGTCGCGCACGCGGCTGGCGCCGACGCCGACGAACATTTCAACGAAGTCCGAACCCGAAATGGTGAAGAACGGCACATTGGCTTCGCCCGCGACCGCACGCGCGATCAGGGTCTTACCGGTGCCGGGAGGGCCGACCAGCAGCACGCCACGTGGAATGCGTCCGCCGAGGCGCTGGAACTTGCCTGGATCGCGCAAGAATTCGACGATCTCCTGCAGATCCTGCTTGGCTTCATCGACGCCCGCGACATCTTCAAACGTCACGCGGCCATGGGCCTCCGTGAGCATCTTGGCGCGCGACTTGCCGAAGCCCATCGCCTTGCCGGCCCCGCCCTGCATCTGGCGCGACAGGAAGACCCACACGCCGATCAGCGCGATGAAAGGCAGCCAAGAGACGAGCAGCGACACGAACCACGGCACGTTGTCACCCGGCGGCTTCGCCGTGATCGACACCTTGCCGTCGTACAGGCGCTTGATCAGCGTCGGATCGTTCGGCGCATAGGTGTGGAAGGTCGAACCGTTGGTGAAAGTGCCGTTGATGTCCGGCCCCTGGATGACCACGTCGCGGACGCGGCTCTGGTCAACCTCGGTCAAAAGCTGGGAGAACGAAATGTCCTGAGAGGCCGCACGCTGCCCGGGATTCTGGAACAGCGTGAATAATGCCAACAGCAGCAAGACGATAATGACCCAGAGGGCGAAATTGCGCAGGTTGGCGTTCATAGGGCTTCCTTCGTGGCCGCACGGATCGCGGCCTGATGTTCTTTAAGCAGGTCTTTGGGTCTGCAACACTTTGTTGGGTGCCGGTTGCATTACAATCTAGGTGCCGGTCCCCCCAATGCCAAGGGAACCTCTCAGGACTATTTAACGCATCTTAATGCCATTCCGGGTGAAATAAGGGCGGTTTGGCAGGGCTATTTCAATACTGGTTAAGGCAACCCAGCCATCCGCCGCCCCCTTGGCGGGGCCGGAGCGATCAGAACCCGGTTCTTTGCGATGCTGATGACGGCGCCCGCCAGCGTTTGCTTGAGCCGGATGCTTCCGGCGGCAGATTTTTGGCCCGGAACGGCCCGCTCGATCGCCTCCATCAGCGCCTCGACCTTGCCGAGTTCCGCAGGCCCCTCATGGCCGATGCGATTGATCGCACGCATCAACAGCCGGAGCCGGATTTCAGCAGACAAGGCCGCGAAGGCCGCGAGATCGAATCCGCTTGCGGTTCCGTCGCCGTCGATACTTGCCAGATAACGCTCGGCGCCGTCGGTCATGACATCGAGCGCGTCATTGGCCCGCGCAAGACGAGTTGCGAGACGCGCCAGACCGCGCGCGTCGGCACCTTCCGCCGCCAGCACCGGCATCAGCGCACGCAGACGCGGACGCGTAAACCGCGGATCGTGGTTGGTCGGATCGTCGGCGAACGCGATGCCGGCTTTTTCAAGCGTCGCCACCAGCCGCGATTTCGGTACATCGAGAAATGGGCGCGCCAGAATCACACCATCGCGATCCGACTGCCGCGCCATCGCCGCCAGACCCGCGATGCCGCTGCCGCGTGACAGCCGCATGACGACGGTCTCGGCCTGATCGTCCCGCGTGTGGGCGGTGAGGATATGCGATGCCCCACTGCTTTTCGCAGCGCGTGCGAGCAGCCTATAGCGAGCCTCACGCGCGGCGGACGGCAAACCCGTTGTCGGCTTGTCGCCGTGCCATTTCAGGGTGCGGTGTTCGATATCGAGTGTGGCAGCGAGCCGCTTGACGTCACGGGCCTCGCGCGCGGCTCCCTTGCGCAGTCCATGATCGACCGTGACCGCCACCAGACGCGGGCCTTTTTTCAAGGTCTTTCGCCAGCGTGCGGCGAGCCACATCAATGCAATGGAGTCCGGACCACCCGAGACGGCAAGCACAAGCGCAGGAAAAGCCTTCCAATCGGCGAACAACCGTTTCGCTTCTGACGCCTGAACAGGTCGTGTTTCTGTGTTGGACATCAGGCCCGGCTTTGTCGCTGACATGCGGGCCTCAGGATAAACGTTCCACGCCGTCATTGCGAGCGAAGCGAAGCAATCCACCTTCGAGGAGAATGGATTCCTTCGTCACAAGCGCGCTCTTCGCGATGACGAGACTTTAGCAGCCCACGCGCTTCTGCTCGCGCGCCACGCCCTGCTTCACGCCGTTCGACGCCCGCGGATACTTCCGGTTGATCTCGCCGAACGCCGCGCAGGCGGCCTCTTTTTCCTTGAGCGCGGCCAGCGACTGACCGAGGCGCAGCAGCGAGTCCGGCGCTTTCGCAGCCGTATCGTACTTCGTCGTCACGCCGAGAAAGACTTCGGCGGCGTCGCGATATTTCTGCCGCTGATACAGGCTCTCGCCGAGCCAGTATTGCGAATCCGGCAGCAGCGCATCGGTCGGATATTTCTGCGCGAAGTTGCGCATGGTTTCTTCGGCCAGCGCGTAATCCTTGCGCTGGATGTAGCCGATGCCGAGATCGAACTCGTCGCGCGGCGTCGCGGACGGCGGCAAGGTGGTGAGCGATGCCGTGGTGTTCGGCGCCTGCTGAACCGGCCGCTGCACCGGCGCGCCTGTGCCATAGGGATCGCGCGCGCCGCCGACATTCGACAGGTCGAGCGGTTCGCCCGCGTCACGTCCACCCGGCGCACCAACCTGATTGCCGGACAGAGGCGCCTGTCCGCCACCAAGCGCGCGCGGCACGCCCGGCGCATTCGGGTTCTGGCTCGGATCGAACGCATCGCCCCGGCGGCCACTGCTGCCGACAGGGGCGGCGATCACCGGCGGCGCCTGCCCGGCACCTGCCGGCGGCAATGGCTGCTGGTAACCGGGGTTTTGCTGATAGCCGGCGTTCGGATTTTGCTGGACCTGCGGCGCGGCCACGACGTTCGGCGCAGCTGGACGCGGTGCTGCGGCCTGATTGGGCTGAGGCGGCTGCGCGCCCTGAAGTGCCCGCAACTGCTCTTCGAGCTGGCGGTTGCGATACTGCAATTCCTCGTTCTGGCCGGTCAGGGTGCGGAGCTGGTTTTCCAGCCGCTCGATACGCAGTTCAGGATCGATATCCTGCTGCGCCGACGCGCCGGTGGGCAGCCAAAACGGCGCGGACACGAGGACCGCACAAACGAGCATTTGAAATCTGGATGACATTTTGACCCGGCGAATAAAGCGGTTTCGCGAACAACATAGTCGGTTTCAGTACGCCAAAAATGTGGCTAGCGACAGGCCCGGCAAAACAAAACGGCGCCCGAAGGCGCCGCTTTAGAAGCTCTCAACGCGACCGTTACGAACTGGCGTTCAGTACGGTGACCGCGCGGCGGTTCTGCGACCAGCACGAGATGTCGTTACAGACCGCGACCGGGCGCTCCTTGCCGTAGGAGATCGTCCGCATGCGGCCGGGATCGATGCCGCGAGAGGCCAGGAAGCTCTTCACCGACTGCGCTCGCTTGGCGCCGAGCGCAATGTTGTACTCGCGGGTGCCGCGCTCGTCGGCGTGGCCTTCGATCGTGAACGAGTAACGGTTGTACTGCTGCAGCCACTGCGCCTGCTTGTCGAGGGTCGCAATCGCCTGCTGCGACAGTTCGGTCTGGTCGCTTTCGAAGAACACGCGATCGCCGACATTGACCACGAAATCCTGCTGGCTGCCTGGAACAGCGGCGCCTGCCATGGACCCATCGGCACCCATGCCGTTCTTGTTGGCGCACGCGCCCATCGAAAGTGCCACAGCCAAGACGGCGGCTAACTTCAATCCGTGCCCGAATCCCTGGAGGATACGCATCTGATGTTTCATTCCGGAGCCTCCACGCTCTGGTTACTTCTGGTTACTAAATGACTGATCCGGTCTACAGCGGCTTGGTTAAGCGAACGTTCCGTCAACCTTGATGAGGTGTTGCCGGACACACTCAAATGCCACACATCCGGCAAAACCGTTGCCGATGGTTAATGCTGTATGAATATGGCGCGATGGTGAATGCGCCAAACAAAAAGGGCTCCTGCGTACTGCAGAAGCCCTTTATTTTCGGGGAAATCCGGAGTTGTGCGGCGAACCCGGCTCAGGACCGGGGCGCAATCGTTGCCTGCGCGAAGGGAAACTGCGGCAGGCTCAGGACCGTAGCCGCTTCCTGCGGCTGACTGCGCTCGAACAGCCTGCGCCGCTCAAAGAAGCTCGACTGGAAATAAGGATAGCGCTCATAGACCCGCTCGCGCATGGCCGGGTAATCGACCGCCATCAGACAGATCGGCTTGGTGAGGCTGGGATAGTGGCGGGGCTCGCTGATCGGCTTGTGCAGGAACACGCGGCGATAAAACGCCTGGTGCTCGGCGCGAACGCTGGCGAGGCCGATGTCCGCGTTAAAATACTCGCATGCCATGTAAGCCAGCCGCAGCGTCACATACGGCAGTTCCGGATAACGCCCCTCGCGGTCCGGATCGGCCACGAACCGCGTCGGATCGACCAGCACGCGCCCCTTGGCGATTTCAGGCTCGAGCAGATCCGCAAAGACGCCCAGCGATGGACAGAGCGGCGTATCCGGCGAAGACACGGTGATGCGCAGCGAGCTCATCAACACACCATCTCGATAGACGCCGAAATTCCACGAGTTCGGAAGGTCGTCGTACTTGTCGTAGATCATCTCTTCGGAGTTGGGATCGATCGTCCCCTCGCGCAGATACGCGCGATAGCGCAGCCGATAGAGTTGCTCTTTGTCAGCCTGGGTTTCGGCGAGCTTGTAATCGACGGATTCCAGCGGATAGCTGACCCGTTCCGACGAACGGCCGGTCGATCGAACAGCAGAGACCATTTTCGATGCTCCGACAGGCGATACGACAGTACCGCGTCACATGAACAGAGGTTAATACCTTCTTAACAAAATCGCAAAGCATTGCCCGGATTAACCTTAACCCGGGTTAACGAACGCATATTCGCCTGCATCGCGATGTCTTCATTTCCGAATTGCGGCTTTGAGGAGAAGCGGTTGCTATCAGCGCAGCGTCTGGCGGATTGGAATCACATCCTTCGACGATGAGCCGTGAGATGCCTTCAACAGTTCGCGCACACGCGGTGCGGGGACTGGACGGCTAAACAGGAAGCCCTGCGCTTCAGTGACGGTTCCTTCCGAACTGATGAGCTCGAGCTGTTCATTGGTTTCGATGCCCTCGACAACGACAGACATGCCAAGATCGGCACTGAGCCGCGCAACGCCACGCAGCAGCGTCAGCGGGCGCTGATTGCCGATATCTTCCAGGAACGAGCGGTCGATCTTCACCTTCTGCAGCGGGAAATTATGCAGATAGCTGAGGCTCGAATAGCCGGTGCCGAAATCGTCCAGCGAGATGCGAACCCCCAGCTCACGCAGCTGCGACAGCACATCGAGAGTCCACTGCGTGTTTCGCAGCAGCGACGACTCGGTGATTTCGATTTCCAGACGATGCGCCGGCAGGCCGGAGACTTCGAGCGCATAGCGCACTTCGGTCATGACATCGCGCTGGTGGAATTGCTGCGATGAGAAGTTGACCGCGACGCTGACCGGATCAGGCCACTTCATACATTCCATGCAGGCCTTGCGCAGAATCCAACGGCCCAGATCGACGACGAGACCCATATCCTCGACAACCGGAATGATATCGGCCGGAGAGACCGAGCCGCGCGTCGGATGATTCCATCGCAGCAGCGCTTCGCAGGTCGAAATGCGTCCTGATTTCAGATTGACCAGCGGCTGATAGTACAGCTCGAATTCCTCATGGGCGAGCGCATGACGCAGATCCAGCTCGAGCACGCGCCGCGCTTCGACGGTATGCGCCATCTCCTCCCGGAAGAAGCAGAACGTACCGCGGCCGTCGGCCTTGGCGCGATAGAGCGCCATGTCAGCGTTCTTCAGCAGCACGTCGACGCTGGCCTCCGGCGAGGTCATCGCGATACCGATGCTGGCGCCGATCTCGACCAGGTGATGATCGATCTCATAGCGCTCGCTGAGACGGTCGACGATTCTGCGCGCCAGTGACGCCGCGTCCTCGGCGGAGTGAATGCCGCGCTGGAACACGACGAACTCATCACCGCCAAAACGGGCTACGAAATCGTCCGGACGCAGCAGTCGGCGCAACCTCGCCGTCACCGCACAGAGGAGCTTGTCGCCGCTCGGATGACCGAGCGTATCGTTGACCTGCTTGAACTGATCGAGATCGATGAACAGCAGCGCGGAGAGCGGAGCCCTGCCCGATGCCAGCACCTCCTCGATCTCGTCGCGGAAATGCACCCGGTTGGGTAGACCCGTGAGTTCGTCGTACCGCGCCATATGCCCGATCTTGGCTTCGGCATTGCGGCGCGCAGTAATATCTTCGACCAGCACAACTGTGCCGCCGTCCGCCATGGGCTGGAAGGTCCATGCCAGCGCGCGCTCTTCGGAGTCCGCGGAGTACACCGTGACGATTTCAGCCTTCTGGCCCTTCCCGGCCTGAGAAATAATCGTATCGGCGCTGGCCGACGTCAGCGTTCCGGCCTTGAGACAGGCCGCGACCACCTCGGTTGCGGACGCGCCGGATCCGATCAGATCCGCCTTCAGCCCCATCATGTGGTGGAAGCGATAGTTCATCACGGCAAGACAGCCGCTTGCATCGAACATGCAAAGGCCGTGCGGCATGTTGTTCAGCGCGGTGTCAAACTGCGCAGCCAGTGCGGCCTCGCGCTCGCTCGCTTCCAGCGCCTTCACGAAGATCGAATGCAGACTGAGGTTGATGTCCTTCAACCCGAGGAAGAACAGCACCAGCAGGCCCGCCAGCCCGATATGATAAAGATCGCCATGGATGGCGAGCGCGACGGACATCGGTCCGCACGACAGCAGGATGTGAAGCTGGACGATACGGGGGCGGCCGTAATTGCGCGCAGCGCCGCCTCCGGTATAGGCGATGGTCACCGTCGTGCAGAGCATGTGGGCGATCGGATCATCCGTGCCGAGCAGCACGATCGCGCACCAAAGTCCGAGCACGCCGGCGTAGAGCATCGCGCCGATCATGTAGCGCGGTTCGAAGTCGGCAGCCTGTTCGGGCGTCAGAACCGTGGTGCGGGTCTCGTATTTGCGCATCTGGATCGCGCGCGCGATACCGATGGCCATGATCAGAATTGCGCACGGCCAGATCGGAGCGTAGCCGGTCTTGAGCGCCGTCATCAAAGCGGCAGCGGCGGCACAGATCGCCCCGAACAACATCGGCCAGGAGTTCTGGCACATCGAATCGACCAGCGCCGCGTAGATTCGCGGCGGCAATTCCTCACGGTCGATTGGTCGTGGTTTGATCAGTTGCATCGGGGCGCGCGCACGTCCTTTGGATCGGCACACCTTTACCCACCGCAGATGAAGTCTTTCTGAGCGAACATCGTTACCGATGTGTTGCCACATTCAGCGAAGAATCAAATCCGCCTGCAATGTCATCAAATTAGGAAAGGATGCCGCCGTGAGCGGCAATCCAGATCGCAATTTAACGCTTCGTTTACGATAACAGCGGCGACCATGCCGGATCGGACGCAAAGCCCGGCGTCGGCACCTTCTGCTCGTTGCGGCCGGAAATATCCACCGTGAACAGCGACGGCCCGCTGCCGGATTCGCGGAAGAACATCACCACGCGGCCATTCGGAGCAAACGTTGGTCCTTCGTTGTGATAGCCGGAGGTGAGGATGCGTTCACCCGACCCATCGGGCTTCATGATGCCGATAGCGAACTGCCCGCCACCCTGTTTGGTAAATGCAATGTAATCGCCGCGCGGCGACCACACCGGCGTCGAGTAGCTGCCCTCGCCGAACGAGATGCGCTGCGCCGCGCCGCCGTTGGCACCCATCACATAGATCTGCGGCTTGCCGCCACGATCGGATTCGAAACAGATGCGCCCGCCATCGGGCGCGTAAGACGGCGACGTGTCGATGGCCGGCGTATCGGTCAGGCGCGTGGTCGACTTCGAGCGCAGGTCCATCACGAACAGGTTGGAATTGCCGCCCTGCTGCAGGCTCATGATGACGCGCT
>CAZQMD010000139.1:0-12264 GCA_964594185.1 uncultured Afipia sp.
CGTCATATCCAGTGGTTATGGGTCCCGGCCTTCGCCGGGACGACGCAAGAAGTGTTGACACATCGCGTCCGACACGGAGCGATGAGCTAGGGAAGCACCGATCGAGGGTATTCAGCCTTCCGGCACGATGCTCGGTGCGAGGATCGCTTCGAGGTGCTCGGGGCGGTCGCGGTTGACGTGGATCAGGTATTCATCCGCGACGCCGCGCAGCTTTTGGCTCAGTTCGTCCGCCATGCCGACCGCATCGATCCGCGACTGTTCGCGGTAGATGGCCTGGATCGCATTGACATGATGCTTGACCAGTTCGCCGGGCACCTGAGCGAGATCCGGCGCGTGTTCGATGATCCGGCACAGGCTCTCTGCGGCAGCGGCGGCGGTGGGAAAGCCGAATGTCGCCGCGCCACCCTTGATGTCATGCGCGGCGCGGAAAAGTTCTTCGCGGTTCTCGCCGTTGAATCCATCGCGTGCGATCGCGGCATAAGCCGCGCTCAGCCGGTCGCACTCCACCTGCATCCAGTCCTGAAATTCGCCCGACAGATCGGCAAGCGCCTTCTCGGCGCGTGCGACGGGATCGTCGATTTCGTTGTCCTCGGCATACCGCACCATCTTGCGCAGCGGATTGGGCTGCGAGATGACCTGATGGTCCCCGAAGGTCTCGACCTTGATGTCGGTTGGCGGTTTGCGGGGGGCCATGAAAACTCCTAGTTCCCGGAACGGGCTTTATCGAGCAGCGAAGGCTGCTGCATGATTTCCGCGCGGCCACCACTGCGGCGTTCGACGCCGATATAGGCGGCATTGGTGTTGCGTCGGCGATCCGGTCCGAAATAATGCTTTGTCTTGATGAAGGGCCGTGGATTGGCCACCACATTGAGAATGCGTTGATAGAGTCCCTTGGCGGAGATCGGCTTGGCGAGAAATTCCGTAACCCCGGCATCGCGCGCCACCATGACGCGGCGCTTTTCCGAATGGCCGGTGAGCATGATGATCGGCGCGTAAGGATTGCCCACGCCGTCCGGCTGCCGGATCATCTGCGCCAGTTCGAGCCCGTCGAAAATCGGCATCGACCAGTCGGTAATGACGATGTCGGGCACATAGTGCGAATACATTTCGAGCGCGGTGGCGCCGTCTTCCGCTTCATAGACTTCGCGCGCGCCGAACGAATGCAGCAGCGTGCGCAGAATGCGCCGCATATGCGCGTTGTCGTCGCACACCAGAAACCGCAGCTTGTTGAAGTCGATGATGACCATGCGCAGCCCGAGATGGCGCACCCGGAAAACAGGGTACACCTCGCATTAACTATATGCAGGCGCTCTTAACGAATGGTTATCCAAACCGGGCCGGGCGGGGTATCCGAAGAAGGTTCAGAAGCCGAACTGCTCGCTGAGAATTCGTTCTTCCAGGCTGTGGCCCGGGTCGAACAGCATGCGGATCGAGATGGTCTTGTCCGCGATGATCTCGACCCGCTGCACGTCGCGCGCCTCGTCGTGATCGGCGACTGCGGCGACGGGACGCTTGTCGGATTCCAGCACCTCGAACACCACGAAGGCCGTGTTCGGCAGCAGCGCGCCGCGCCAGCGGCGGGGGCGGAACGGGCTGATCGGCGTCAACGCGAACAGCGCGGCGTTGATCGGCAGGATCGGCCCCTGGGCAGAGAGGTTGTAGGCGGTGGACCCGGCCGGCGTCGCCACCATGATGCCGTCGGCGATCAGTTCGGCCATGCGCTCGTGCTCGTCCACCAGAATGCGTAAGCGCGCGGCCTGATGGGTCTGCCGGAACAGCGAGACTTCATTGATGGCGTGATGGATATGCACTTTGCCGTGGATGTCGGTGGCGCGCATCAGCAACGGATTGATGACGGTCAGCTTCGCCGCTTCCAGCCGGTCGATCAACGAATGCTGGCTGAACTCGTTCATCAGGAAGCCGACGGTGCCGCGATGCATGCCGTAGATCGGGATGCCGGAGCGCATATTCCGGTGCAGCGTCTGCAGCATCAGGCCGTCGCCGCCCAGCGCCACGACCACATCGGCCTGGTCGGACGGATGGTTGCCATAGGCCGCGCTGAGCTGGGCGAGGGCCTGCTGGGCCTCCGCGCTCGGGCCTGCCACGAAGGCAATCCGCTCGTATTTCTTTGGCGTCGTCATGGCAGCCCTCAAGGCGCGCCCAAAGCTGGGGCGCGCGGGCTTCGTCTATACGAGGTTTCCGGGGCTTGTCGAGGCGCGATCAGGCCATGCAAAACAGCCCCGCGCGGCCATCAACGGCCGGGCGAGGCTGAATTTTTCGGTTAACCGGTCCGGTTAACCGTGATCCGGTCAGTAGGACGTGCGGCCGGTGGTCAGCGCGGAAGCCAGCGACTGATATTCGGTGCTGTCGCGGCCGGCGAGGGCTTCGATCTTGGCGAGATGATGCTTGGCCTGCTCGCGGTTGCCCTGTTCGACCTGCCAGAGGCCGTAATACTGCCAGGTGCGGACATGGTTCGGATCGGCCTTCAGCGCGCGCTCGTACCAGACACTGGCCAGCTCGTAATTGCCGAGCTTGCGATAAGAATAGCCGATCAGGTTGGCGACGTCGGCGCGGTCGTCCTGACCGAGGGATTTGAGCTGATCGATCGCGGCGGCATATTCATTCCGCTCATAGATGGTGGCATAGGCAGCGCGATAGCCCTGCAGGAAAGCGGGATCTTCGATCGAGGACTTCTTGTCGTCTTTCTTTTTGTCCTTCGGCTGAGATTTGGTGTCGGAAGCCGGAGGCGAGGGGGTGTCCGAACCTGCGGCTTGCGCCAGGTTGATCGCAGGTGTTGCGACGAATGCCGAAAGAACAAGTGCGAGAGAAATCTGCCTGATGGTCAAGTTGCTCATTCCAAGCCTCCCGATAATCTGGATAGACGATCCTATCCTGTCTGTACGTGTTGAACACCCGCCCGGTTCAAACATTCCCGCGATCAGCGGTCATAATTCCGGCGATTTCCCGCCGGTTTGCCCGTCGCCCAGATAACAAAACTGTCATCCAGATGAACGAAAGCTGCGGACGCGCTTCAGACTGAGTTCAGCGCGGCAAACCTACTGTGACTGCGACGATCGGCAACCGGCCATCCGACCGGCCACCGCCCGATCGCAGGAAACAGGAGACTTCCATGTTGAAGACAATTTCCGCCGCCCTGGTTGCCGCTTCGATGCTCGCCGCGCCTGCCATGGCAGCGACCGTCATCAAGACCGAGCGCGAGCCGGTCACAAAGACCATTGTCGTGAAGCCGTCGGTCGCGAAGGCCCATGCACAGGTCGTGGTGAAGAAGGTGCACCGCCATCATCGCCATCATGGCTGGAACAAGCATCATCGCGGCCACGGCCAGAAGGTCGTGATCGTGAAGAAGCATCGTCACATCTAACCGGGATGGATATTTCCGTGGCCGCTATTGCATAGCCCCCGCATCGAAGCGGTCCATGGAAAGAAGAACGGCCTGCACTCATCGCAAGATGAATGCAGGCCGGACTGTTTATGACAGTATTGGAAATTAGAAAGTCAGGCCTGCCTTTACCAAGAAGAGTCGTCCAGGCAGAGGATAGATCGCGTACGAGCCGGGCGTGGTAGCGCTGGCGATACCGTAGTCGTAATATTGCCTATCCAACAGGTTGACGACTGCCGCCGACCAGAAGAAGCGGTCATACTGGCCACTCAACTTGAGATCGATGGTCGCGTTTGCGCCGATCACGCCCTGCGTGTTTGCTTGATCATTGTCGAGACGACGGCTGCTCCAGAAGCGTGCGCTCGCATCGAGCACAGCGTATTTCTGCCAGATATTCCACGTGAAGCCCGCGCTACCTGAAATTCGGGAGACAAGCGGCACGTCCTTGCCAGCAAATGGTCCTTCCTCGAAAACCGCGCGGGTGTAGGCGAAACCGCCGCGCAGTCGGAAGGCCTCATTAAGGCGTAACGACGCTTGGGTTTCGGAACCATAGCGATGCGTCGGATCAAGGTTGTAATTGAAGAAGGCCACCGGATTGAAGTGGATTTCGTTCTTCAGGTGCATGTCGTAATAACTGGTCTGAATGTCCAGCGGGCCGCCGTGAATCTTGATGCCACCCTCCAGATCGTAGGACGTCTGCGTCTTCAACTGGAAGTTCTGCGGAATCCCGGTACAGGGAATCGGAAACCCTGGGCAATTGTAAGCCGGACCGGTGACGACACGCTCGTCCACGTTCGGGGTACGGAACGCGCGCGCAGCGCGTCCGAACACCGCGAAGTTGTCATTGAAACGGTGCTCAAGCCCAACATGCAGAGCGTGGTTGGTTTCGTCCTTGTCGAGCGGCGTTGCTTGCGCGATCAGGCTCCCGGCGGGCGCGGTGGGATCATAAACGTCCCGTGCCTTCAGATTGAGCTGCTGAATGCGTCCGCCGTAGGAGAAATCCGTGCTCGGTAGCAATCCCAGCGTCTGCTGGAAGTATCCCGCAATCGTCTGCTGCGAAATATTGTAGACGTGGTTCGGGGGGTCGGAGATCGTAAAGCTGCGGTTAGAGCTGTAACGCGAGTCGTAATAGTCGATGCCGGTCAAGATGTTCGATGTGATGCTGCCGAACATGTTCTTCATGCTGAGGCGCGGCGTGATCGACCATGTGGTCAGATCGGAATCGACGTAGCTGTACGGCAGCGGAGGTCCGTAGGGATAGGCCGGATCGCCGAAAAACCCCGCCTGCTGCTTCTTGTTGCGTACACCGCCATCGACGATCAACTCCGCGCCGCTCCACAAGGACTTTGTGAAACCGGCGGTGGCATTGATGCCCTGTTTCTTGCCGTAGTCGTTGGGCGTCGTCGTCCCGCGCAAATCGGTGAGCTGGTTTATGATGGTCGGGAAAAAGAGATCGTATTGGTTCGCTCGGGTGCCCGGAAAGCCGAGTTGCTGCTGGTCTCCCGATAGATTGAGAAATGCAGAGAACTCCGGAGTGGTGTAGCGAATTTCGCCGATGCCGCTCTGCTGATCGAGCTTGTTGTTGAGGCGATAGCCGTCGGAATGGACTGCATTGAAGAATGCCGACGATGACCACGGGCCATGATTGGTGCTGAAAGACGCGTTGCCTTCGCGCTGGCCGTAGGAACCGACGCCACCTTCTACACGTCCGGCATACGGTTTGCCGAGCCCGGCGCCGGTCTTGGTGACGATGTTGATGACACCACCAATGGCATTGTCGCCATAGAGCACCGCACCCGAGTTGCCGCGTGTGATCTCGATGCGCTCAATGGACTGGATCGGAATTGTCGATAGATCGACGCCTTGAAGGTCGGCCTCGTTCAGCCGCCGGCCGTTGATGAGGAACAGTGTGTTCGACGAAGCGAACGCGCCAAAGCCGCGCAAATCGACGACGCTTCCGGCTCCGTTCACGGCTCCGTAGAGATTGGTAAGCTGTACACCCGGCGCGGTAGCTATGATTTCCTGAATCGTCTGGTTTGGCGCCCGCGCGATATCTTCCTTGGTGATAATCGTCGTCGATGCACCAACGATGCCAATGGTGTTGGCCGAAGCGCCCGTGTTGTTTCCTGCATTACCGCCAGTCCCGACCAGACGTGTCGCATCGACATTGATCGCCGGCAATGCGCCTCCAGCATCCTGCGCCAGTGCAGGGTTCACCAGCGCGGTGCCTGCGAGGCACGCCGCTGCGAAAGACAATCCGAGCGCGTTTGCCGGAAAGAGAGATTTGGAAAAAACAGTCACCTTGAAGCCCCGCCGATGCATGTGATCGCGGAGGCGCGGTGAAAACGCGCAGACACGACGGCCGGTGGCAGATCGCTGCCTCCAAACGTTCCGTCCTGACTGAGGAAACAGGCCATCGGCCGAACCTCCGCAACAGTTACGTCACGTCACCGCTGCGGAACGCCGCCCCTTCGCACGCCCCGTGCGACGGAAGGATGACCGGTACAGGCAGGTCTCCTGGCTCGCGGATCGTCGCCGTTGTCCGCCTTCCCAAGTCCGGCTGAAAAGCCTTCACTCAGTGGCGTCATGGACAACGGCTCACCGCTGTAAGATGCGGGGGCAGCATCGGAACGGTCGTGGAACTTGCGCGGCGGCACCGAATTCCCTATTCGCCAGCTTGCGCTGGCACCTGTGCCGTGGTTGCAATCAACCGGCGAGGGGTTGCCTTGTCAATGACACAATGTGCAAGAACCCAAGGGGATGCCTCAGGTTGCGGACTTCATCGGGATGCGTTGCAAATTGGTGACATATGGGCCGCGCGTGGCGGCAATTCTGCTTGCGCTCGGAGCTGCCGGGTGTGCCTGGACTGGCGGCAGTGATGGCCTGTCCTACACTGCCGACCGCGGCCTCGAGAACCAGCCATATCCGTCAAATTACCGTCCTGAACTTCTTGCGCTGCTGCGGACGTATCTGAACGATCCCACCGGGATTCGCGAGGCAGCGATTTCAGAGCCTGCGCAAAAGGAAGTGGGCGGAAGGCGCCGCTATGTCGTGTGCGTGCGATTCAATGCGCGCAGTGCAGGGGGACGCTATGCCGGCGTGAAGGAGCGCGCGGGCATGTATATCGATGGACGTCTCGATCGGATCATTGAGGAGACCGAGGACCTTTGTAAGGGCGTGACCTACGGTCCTTTTCCTGAAATGGAAAAGCTGACGCGCTGACGCCGGAACGAGTGTTACGGCACGCCGTTGTCAGGGGATGTCGAATTATTTTCCTTCCATCGTCGGACTCATGGCTGCGGCTCTGACGAGCCTTTCTTATGTCCCGCAACTTCAAAAAGCATGGCCGCGCGGCGCGACCGGAGACATCTCGCTCAGGATGCTGATCGTGCTTTGCGCGGGCCTGTCGCTGTGGATCGCCTATGGCGTGGTTCAACGCGATTGGGTTGTCGCGATGGCAAATATCGTCGGCCTGTCCCTTGTCGGCGCGGTGCTGGTCTGCAAGATTCGTGATTTGCAGAGCGATGCGAGGGGCAAGACATGACATCAAAATCGGCCGGGCGCCTGATCCTCTGCCTTTTGCTGTGCCTCGCCATCGGAATTGTCGGGTCGTTTGCCACCCGGCCCGAGATTCCGGTGTGGTATGCGGCGTTGGCAAAGCCCTGGTGGACTCCGCCGCCAGTGGTTTTCCCGGTTGCGTGGACCGTCCTCTACATCCTGATGGCCGTCAGCCTTTGGCGGCTGTGGGACCGGGCTGCGCCATCGCCCGCGCGCTCGTCGGCGATCACCTGGTTTTGGATTCAGCTGGCCCTGAATGCGGCGTGGTCGCCGGTCTTCTTCGGCTGGCATGGCACACGCACAGCGCTGGTGATCATCATCGCACTGTTGATCGCGATTATGATGACCATGATCGCCGCCTCGCGCGCAGATAAACCTGCCGCGTGGTTGCTCGCGCCGTATCTCGCATGGGTCGCCTACGCGACCACGCTGAATGCAGGCGTGGTCGCGATGAACTGAAGCATTATGAGAAATGCCGGACGATCGCGGCAAAGGCCCGCACCCAGGCGCGGGTGTTCTCGACATCGAGCGGAATGGGTTCGGCCGCGACCCGCACGATCACCAGTTCGCTGATCGGATCGATATAGATGTACTGTCCGTGGATGCCGAGGCAGCACAGCGTGCGCCGCTTGCGGTCGAGCTGGTAGAATTTGCTGCGATACGCTGCATCGGGAAACATCGCGGCGAATTCGCCGCGCGCCCACGCTTCGGGATCGCCGTTGTCGTTGATGTCGTCGATCCACCAGCCGGGAATCACCTGCCTGCCGTTAGCGACGCCGCGCTGCCGGATCATTTCGCCGAACCGGGCAAGGTCGCGCGGCGCGGCGCAGATGCCACCTGCGGCGCGCATCGCGCCTTCTGCGTCAAGGGTGATGTAGGCATCGCTTTCCGCACCGAGCGGCTTCCAGACATACTCGCTCAGCAGATCGGAGAGGGCGCGGCCTGTCGCGCGCTCATAGACCCAGCCGAGCATGTCGGTATTGGTCGAGACGTAGTGAAACGTATCGCCGTGATTTTTGCCGTCGGGCTTCTGAATGGCGAGGAATTCGCGCAACTGCATCGCGCTCTGGCCGGGCTTGATGACGTCCCATCCCACCGCGCGGCGATAACGCGCGACGTCGCCGTCGGGATCGACATAGTCTTCCGTGAAGGAAATGCCGACCGACATGTCGAGCAGATGCCGCACTGAGCAGCCGCCGTAGACCGACGACGAGACTTCCGGGACGTAATCGGTGACCGGGCGGTTCGGGTTGAGAAGTCCCTTGTCGGCGAGAACGCCGCCAAGTGCGCCGCAAATCGACTTGCTCACGGAGAACACGATATGCGGCGTGTGCGCATCCATGCCGCTGGAATACCATTCCGCTGCGATCCGCCCCCGATGAAGAACAACAAAGGCCTTGGTGTTCGTGGTGCGCAGCGCATCGCGCAGGATGGTCGGCCCGTTATTTCCTTCGAAGCCGACGCGGCCGATTTCGGTGAGCGAGCTTTCCAGCTGTGCGGGATGTTTCGACGCTGCGATGTTCGCGGTCGGCAACACGCGCCGGACGTTGTGAAAGCTCCAGTCGCTGTAGGGCTGGGTGCGCCAGTTTGCGAGCGTCACCAGATTGTCCCGCGACGGCGGGAATTCAGTCATCAGATTTTTTGCAGGACTCTTTGCGGTCAATTTGGCTGACATTCGTTTCTCCGGATTGCGATCCAGCGGGACCGGATCGCTCGTTGTTATTGTTGGGCGCAGTCGGGTGTGTGGATCGCCGGTGGGAGACCGCGCGTCCTTATTGTGCGTGTTAATCCGCACAAGACAACACTGCGCCGCACAACCGGAGGGATCAGGCCAAGAGAATCGGACTCGGAAAGGCCGATCTGGCAAGAGGGCGCGCGAAAAACAATGCGCGAGACTCTTGGCCGGTCAGGCGTTCAAATCCCAACATGATACGGACGATTCTCAGACAGCCTTTTGAGGAGCCTTTGGCCGTGAACACGATATTGGTTTTCACCCTGGCCGTTGCTGCGACGCTCAATGCATGGTGCCTCAGCGCCTATCTTTGAGCCGCGCGGGACACGCAGATGCAAAACGGACGAATCGGAAACCGCTTCGGCCGCGGCGTTAAGCTATAGAGTTATTCAAAGCCGGGTTACTTGGTGCTTTCCGTATATTTGAAAGCAGGCATTGCTTTCAGCTGATCCTTGGTGCCGCTCATCACAGCGTGATCCGGGTACCAATCATTTTTCGTGGTCGCAGCCATGCCGCCGCCGGCAGCACCTGTGGTGGTTGTCGAAGGCGTTGCTGCCGAGCCCGGCATCTTGTCGGCCGATGCCGAGCGGATCGGCTCATCAACCCATTTCAGGTTATCGAACGTCACGGCGATGTCGTGCTGGCCGACGCCGAGGAATCCGCCGACGCCGATGATCACGGCGTTGATCTTGCCGGTCTTGTCGACAAGAATCTCGCTGATGTCGCCGAGCTTCTCGTTGGAGTCGTTGTACACCGCAAGGCCGACAAGCTTTGACGCTCGCCAGTTACTGCCTTTCAGGTTTGTCTGATCGATTGATGCCGACGCAGCCGGAGCGGGGGAAGGTGAGGCCGGGGCTGTGGTCTGAGCGAACGCTGCTCCACCAGCCAACGCTGTTCCAAGCAGAGCTGCCGCCACATATTTCTTAATCATCGGATTCTCCTTTCAATACATCGATTGAACCGGGAGAACCCAAACCGCTTGCTTATGTTCCGGGAACTGAAGTCGTTCCCTTGCGTCAATTTAGCAAGTTGGGTGGTACGTTTTCTGCGCGAAATGGAACCTCGCCGCTTTCGATCGCAGCATGAAGTGTGTTGAGTTGTGCCTCGAGATATTCATTCGCGACGAGCAGCGCCATCAGGGCTCCGCGCGTGTCGCCACCGCATTGCGCGATCACATCATCGAGGGCATTTTCGTAACGGTCATTGCACGGCTTTGCGAAAGTCATGGTCATCCTCGTTCCGTTTACTGACTCGCCCCTACCTGCGTAGGGAACGGTGACCGGACCGTGACCGTTCCGAGGCAAACAGATTTGTCCACGCAATTCACAGGCAGTTTGATGCTGTTTTGGCGGCGATCGCGGGAATATCTGGATTGCAACGGCGCTACTTCGTGGCCTGTTCCACCGACCAGACGTCGAAAATTCCGAGGTTATAGAGGAAGGCGAGGATCGCGATCACACCGATCGCGGCGATCATATATTTGTGGTGCGCGCGGAAGCCGCCCGGCTCGTCCATGTCAGATCTCCTGCGCTATCGAATCTGCGCTCTCGTCATTGGTCGCGCAAACCGGACTCTATATCAAGTTCCCGGAACCTCCTTGTCGCGGCGTTGTTGAACGGGCGTGTGCAACAACGGAGGACACGCGATGAAAAAGGTGATGGCAGGTTTGGCAGTGGCTGCGCTGGCGATGACGACCGGCTTTGCATCCGCGCAGACGGCGCAGCAGAAGCCGTCTGATTCAGGAATGACCAACTCGCCACAGTCCGGCACCAGCGGAACGAACCCAACCGATCCGAAGAGTGTGAAGAAAAAGAGCGTCAAGAAAAACACCGGCACCACCACGGGCATGGGTGGCGGAGCGATGAAAAAGAGCACTGCCGGCACGGGTCAGGGCGGCGGCGAAGGCGGGAGCGGAAAATAGGCTGAGATGACGATGTTATCGGAAGAAAAGCCCTCGCTTCGCGGGGGCTTTTTCCGGTCCGATGTCGTCAAACCGGTGCCCGCCGACTTGCAACAGGCCTTGTCCCGGCGCGGTCGCGCTGGTAGCAGTTGCCCCGTCGCCGGCGTAGCACAGCGGTAGTGCAGCGGTTTTGTAAACCGAAGGTCGGGAGTTCAATCCTCTCCGCCGGCACCATCATCCCACCAGATTGCGACCGTCTGACCAGCCCCGACATGTGCGCCTTGCTGCGCTGCCAACGGCGCAAAGATCAGCAGGCTGCATACTTGTTGGCCTTGTGAGGCCGGATAGCGCGCGTTTGTATGATGCCGGTGGGAGACGTCTCATGCAGACCCGGGAAACGACGCCGCTTTGGGTGTGGCTGACCTTCGCGCTGCTGACGGCCGGCACGCTTGCCTATGTGTCCGGTTATCTGATGCTCGAGGGCATTTTGGACTACATCAAGTGATCGGCGGAAGCCGTCACAGGCCCGCCCGAAGAACTTCCTTTCGGCGGAAAGCCTCTTATCGGGCGCCGCGTTAACCTTTCACTTGCTGAAACCTTATTGAAATCGCTCGCAATTGAACGAGCGCGCATGCTTACGCGTTAGGCTTACCTGACGATTGGGCGGCGTCTTTAACTCCTGGTAGCGCGTGCTGGACTAGGGTGGTGATGCAACAAAGGTATCATTCCATGCGTGCGATCACAGCTTTGGCGATACTGATCGGGACGGCGGTCACGGCTCTGGCCGATACCGGCCCGCTGATCGTGGTCCCGGGCAAGGTCGGCGTTCCCGTCATGATCAATGGCCGCGACGTATCCTATTCGGTCGTCGAAGGCGAATGGGGCCTTGCCAAGCACTTTAGAAATGCTGCGCGGGTTTATGGCGGCTGGGACGACTACCGAGGTCCCGAGGTCGGCCATTATTATCCGAGCGCCGGACGCACGCCGGGCTATGGCCGTCTCGAAATCAATCCCCCTGCAAACCGCGCGCTGCCGCAGCCGGCAGAGAGTTATCAGCGTTCATGGTCGGCGCAGTCCGCGCCGCCAGCGCCGCAGCAGCACTACGACGTTCCCGAATATCCCCCGGCCATCATCGAAGCGCCGCGCGATCACGGCTACCGGCCGAATGGCTTCAAGCCGAGCTACCGGCCGAATGGTTTCCGGCCCGATCTGAAACCATAACGAGACCAAACAAAAAGCGTTTAACAGGAGAGAGTCATGCGTAAGACGATTGCAGGAATGATTGCGGGCGTGGCGTTTGCCGCGACAATGGCTTCGGCTCCCGCCCAGGCGTGCGCGGTGGTCGATCCGTGCGGCGGATACGGCTATGGCTACGGCTATAATTATGGCTACGGCGTGCGCGAGCGTCTGGCTCGCCCGGACGCCTATCAGCGATATGCGAGCCCGCAATACTATTGGGCCAATCAGGGTCCGACCTATACCGGTCCAGGCAACTTCGCTCCGGCGCCGGCCTATCAGGAACGCGCCGTGATCGCCTCGAACTATTACTATGGCCGGCGTTATCGCCACAGCTATCGCCACGCGTACTACCATCGCGGGCATGCGCACCGGTATCACCATGGCCAGCGCGTGCTTCGCTACAAGTACTGATTTCGGGAAAACCTGAGAATGAAG
>CAZQMD010000140.1:0-12244 GCA_964594185.1 uncultured Afipia sp.
CGGCTGGCATTGGGCAGGAAACGGCGCCAGTGCTTCTTGACGATCTGGAAGCCGCCATAGGCCCAGCGGTGGCGCTGTTTCTTGAAGGCCTCATAGGTGTCCGGCAGCAGACCGAAGCCGTAGCGCTTGTTGGTGTAGTGCGTCAGCCAGCCTTGCTCGATGATCGCGAGGCCAAGATCGGTGTCCTCGCAAATCGTGTCGCCGGCCCAGCCGCCGGCCATGTCCATCGCGGCGCGGCGGATCAGACACATGGTGCCGTGGACGATGATGGCGTTGGCCTCGTTCCGTTGCACCATGCCGATGTCAAAGAAGCCGGCATATTCGCCGTTCATGGCGTAGTGCATCAGCGAGCGGTCGCCGTCGCGATGCTCCTGCGGGGCCTGTACCAGACCCACGCGTGGGTCGACGAAAGCAGGCACCAGATCCTTGAGCCAGTCTGGCGTCACGACGTAATCAGCGTCGATGATGCCGATGATTTCCGCGTCCGGAGCCGTGCGCTCCATGGCGATTCGCAGCGCACCGGCCTTGAAGCCTTGCACCTTCTCGGCATTGATGAAGATGAAGCGCTCGCCGAGCGAGCGGCAGTGATCCTGAATTGGCTGCCAGAATGCGGGATCGGGCGTGTTGTTGATGATCACCACGCATTCGAAGTTCGGATAGTCCAGTCGCGCCACGGCATCGAGCGTCTGCTTCAGCATCTCCGGCGGTTCGAAATAGGCCGGGATGTGGATCGAGACTTTTGGCGCGTAGCCATCGGGAGCGGGAAGCGCAGCCGCGATCAGGCGCGCGGGTTTGTGGCCGAAGGCAATGGTCGCGATTTCTTCGATCCGCGCCATCGCGATCAGGACAAGCGGCACCAGCAGGATAAGACCCAGCGTTAACGCGAAAGCTGAGCCGAAGACGAAGTAGTGGGTGTTCCAGTAGGCGAAGATGGTCGCGAACCATGCGCCGACGCCATTCGCGGCACCCGCCAGCATGGCGGCCTGCATAACGGTCGGACTGGCGAGGCGGAAGATCGGAAGCGACAGCAGGACGCCGACGAGGAGGGCGATGCCCGCTATCTTCCAGTAGTCGGGATCGACGATCGGACCGGTCCAGGCGAACTTCGGCTCGCGCGATGCATTAAGGACGCCCCAGTAAGGTCCAACGCCGCCTTCGAAAAACTTCCAGGGCTGATCGATGGCTTCGACGATGTTGTAGTCCATGCCGATGGCTTCGGCGCGGGTCACGAAGTTGCGCAGAACCCAAGCCTGTTCAAACGGGCCAGGGTTGGCGTTCTTCAGGTTGTAGCCCGCGCTCGGCCAGCCGAATTCGGCGATCACAATGCGCTTGCCGGGGAAGGTGTCCCGCAGCAGGCCGTAGATATACATGGCCTGATCGACGGCCTGCCTGTCGGTGAAGTTTTCCCAATACGGCAGGATGTGCGCGGCGATGAAATCGACGGACGAGGCGAGCTGCGGAAAATCGCGCCAGATGTTCCAGATTTCACCAGTGGTGACAGGAACATTGGTCTGCTTTTTGACCCGCTGGATCAGCTCGATCAGGTCTTCGACCTTCTGTTCGCCGCGGTAGATCGTTTCGTTGCCGACAACGATGCCGATGACGTTGCTGTTGCGCTTGGCCAGATCGAGGGCGGCTGCGATTTCGCGCTCGTTACGATCGACATTCTTGTCGATCCAGGCGCCGACCGTGACCTTGAGGCCGAACTCGGCGGCAATCGGGGGAACCAGTTCAACACCACCCGTCGACGAGTACAGGCGGATCGCCTTGGTCATCGTCGCGAGCTTCTTCAGGTCCGCGCGGATTTTTTCCTTGTTCGGAATGTTGTCGACGTCCGGATGCCCCGTGCCCTCGAACGGTGCATAGGACAGGCTTGGCAGCATTCCGTTGAAATCGGGAGCTTTCTGCTCGTCACGGAGCAGGCCCCAGATCGCAGCGTGAATGGCGGTAACGGACAGCAGGACAGCGACGATGGCGCGCATTAAGGAAAACCATACGGGGCCAAACGTGGCAGATCGCGAACCTGTCCCCTCGGTTCGGCAGCGTCGAAAAGCAGCTTATCTATGCTGCGCAGCTTAACAACTCATATGGCGACATGGCGTTTTGAGGGCGCCCCTGAATTCAGGGGAGCTTTGGTCAATACCAGCCTGACAGGCCGGTTCCCTGCGCTGTCGCCGGGGACTATTTGCCGGGCGCTGCTGGCGCAGGAGCCGCCGCGGCCGGAGCCGGAGGCGTCGCTGGCGCAGGGGCCGGAGCAGCGGGTGCTGCTGCGGCCTGAGGTTGCGCCGACGGATTGATCCAGCAGGCATGGACCCGGCCATTGAGGGTTTCGGCGACCTTCGGATCTATGGTTGCGCCGAACCGCACGACGCAGCGGAACGAGGCCTGGATGTGGCCGCCGGGGCAGCCGAACCGCTCGTACAGGTCAAGATGGCGGAACGCGGTGTCGAGGTCGTCGCGCCACATCAGGCCGACGACGCGCCGTCCCAGCCAGACGCATTCCGGGTTTCCGGCCGGGCCGTTGATGGCCTGCGCGGCTTCCACGAACTCGTCGGCCTTGCGCTGGCTTTCCTTGGCCGCATCGCCGGGGGCCTGTTTGGGAGCGTTGTCCTGAGCCCGGAGATCGCCGCTTTGCGCGATTGCGGCCCCGATTCCGACAAACAATGCGAGGGCCGGAACGGCAACTCGCTGAAAAACGGCAACTCGAAACCCGTGACGAACCCGACGCATGAAATCCCCGATGAATGGCGTGCCACTGGCAACGCTCGGCGCCAAACAGATGCCCCGCTATTGCGGCGGAAGATTGCCTTTACCGCAACTGCATGATTCCCATGAAGGACATTTATGTTTTTGTCCAGCAAGCCGGAAGTTCAATGCGGTCTTGGTAAAGGCATGCGGCGAGAAGACCGGGGGCAGGTCACGTTTGGGGTCTTGGCAGAGCGCCGGTGACCGGTTATCGACGGTGCTCCCTGGAGGACGGAACCCATTTCCCTGCGTACGCCACTGGCCCTTCTGGTCATATCCCTCAGCGCTATTGCCGCAGTTTGGTGGTGGTTAGCCACGCCGATCGTATTGGCGCGCGCGCCGATCGACCCTGCCGCGAAGCTGGAATGCGTGTCCTATGCGCCATTCCGGGACGGCCAGAACCCACTTCAGCCGGGACTGGTCATTCCGCCGGAGCAGATGGCGCAGGACCTCGCGCAACTTGCCAAGGTCACCGGCTGCATCCGGACCTATTCGGTCGGTAACGGTCTGGACCGGGTCCCTGAACTGGCTGAGAAGGCCGGCCTCAAGGTGATGCTGGGCGTCTGGATCGGGACCAATCGCACCGATAACCGCACGCAGATGGAAACCGGCATCGCGCTCGCCAGAAAATACCCCGGTGTGGTTAGTGCGGTGATCGTCGGTAACGAGGTGTTGCTGCGCGGTGAGATGACCGCAGCCGACCTGACGGCCAATATTCGTTACGTGAAGTCCAAGGCCGGCGTTCCGGTGACCTACGCCGACGTCTGGGAGTTCTGGCTGAAGAACCGCGACGTCTACGAGGCAGTCGACTTCGTGACGATTCACATCTTGCCGTACTGGGAAGATTTCCCGATCCGCGCGCGCAACGCTGCGAACCATGTCGATGCAATCCGCAAGCGGATGGCGGTGGCGTTCCCGAACAAGGAAATCCTGATCGGCGAAACCGGCTGGCCGAGCGCGGGCCGTATGCGGGAAGGCGCATTGCCGTCACGCGCCAATCAGGCGCGGGTGGTTTCCGAGATTCTCCAGCTTGCTCGTCAGGAGAAGTTCCGGGTCAACCTGATCGAGGCCTACGACCAGCCGTGGAAGCGAATGTGGGAAGGGACGGTCGGCGGCCACTGGGGCCTGTTCGATGCCGATGGTGCGCGTGACCTGAAATATCCGGCGGGCGAGCCGATCACCAATTTCCCGCGCGCGAAAATCTACGCCGCAGCGGGCATGATCTTCTCGATCCTGGTCTTTGGTGTGGCCCTGCTGACGCTGCGTCACAGGCCGTGGTCGCCGCGCCTCAGTTCGTGGATCACCGTGGGCATTAGTGCGACGGCCGGAGGCGCGCTGCTCGGTGTTGCGTTCGACAAGCTGATCGTCGAAAGCCTCGGCATTGGCGGCTGGACCGTGGGCATTCTGCTGTTTGGTGCTGCCGTTCTGTCACCGCTGGTTGTGGCAAATACCGTGATGTACGGCCGGAGCCTGCCGACATTCCTCGAGCTTCTCGGGCCGCGTGACTATCGCACCACGTCCCGGATGCAGACCATTCTCGGCATCGTGCTGCTTGTCATCACGCTTCTAGCCACCCAGACCGCGCTCGGCTTCGTGTTCGATCCGCGCTATCGCGACTTCCAGTTCGCATCGCTGACCATGGCCGTTGTGCCGTTCCTGCTTTTGACTGCAGTGAACAGGTCGGCTGCCGGCAAGCGTCCGATCGCCGAGTCGATCTTCGCCGGAGCGCTGGCGCTCTCGGCGATCTATGTCGGATTCAACGAGGGACCGGCCAACTGGCAGTCGCTCTGGACCTGCGGTCTGTATCTGCTTCTGGCGCTTACGCTGTCGCGGGCGCGGGTCGCGCAAATCCCAGAATAAGCAATCCCACCGCCACGCCTGACAGGCCGATATTGTAGAGCACGATCCCGAAACAGGCGGCGATCAATCCCGCGGTGAGAGTGACGATCGACGGCCGGATCACGTGCAGCAGCGCGATCACCAGCGCGGCCACGCCAAATACATAGTTCTTGAACAGATAGGTCATGGTCTGCCGCGTCTTGCAGAGCATGGTCTGTAGGCCGGCTTCGCATTCAAGGCGCACCTGAGCGAATTCGATGGCCATGTAACGCAGGTAAAGAGCGTATCCGATGGTGAGAAACCCCACGACCAGAATCCATTGCACCTGATAAGGAGTCAGTCTGAACGGCTGTTTTTTCATGCGCCGAATATGGTTCGGATTGCACAGCGATACAACCCGAAACGCGTGGCTTTAAGCGCTACCTGTTGCCGAAAAACGAGCTGAACGCCGATGTTTTCGGCCGCTCTTCAGTCGCCTCGCTGCGCTGCTTGCTGCGACGTTTCGCGCGAGGCGCCGGAGATTCCGGCTTCTTCGCCTCTGGCTGCTTTTCGCTGACCATGCTGAGGCGCTGGCCTTCATAGACCGCTGTTTCGCAGGGCCGGTTGCTTTCCGTCAGAAATCCCGCGCACAGCTTGGCGGCCTCGGCAGCGTCCGATAGCGGACCCGCCACCACCCGCAACTGCATTCCGAGACCGTCGTGTCGTTCTCTCACCACGATGATTGGCTGCAGTGGCGCAAGCTGCTGTGAGTAGACCTTCAGCGCTCCGCGCCAGACCGCACGAAGGCCTTCGATCGAATTGGCGCTGCCGAGATCAACGCCGAATTCGGTTTTGCGAACGCTGCTCGCTTGCTGCAGTTCGGCTGTGATCGGTTCGGACGGCGGGATCGCGGCGGTCACGGTAGGCGCGGCATCGGCGGGAGGCGTTTCAGCCTTTTGCTCGGCGGGTTTGGCCGGTGGCGTCGCTGGCGCAGGAGGTTGTGCGGGAGCTGCCGTTGTGACCGGTCCGATTTTTGGTGGTGCTGCGGGTTCGGCTTTGGCCTCGGCGGGCTTTATCGGTCCAATCTGTTCCGGTTCGGCGGGAGCAAACGCTGCAGCCTGAACAGGCGAGGTCGATCCGGCGATCGGAATTGAGGGCAGCGCTGCGGGAGAGGGTTTCGCCAGCGCACCGGTGACCGAGTCCAGTCCCTGTTCGAGCACCGTTACGCGCGCGTACAGCCGATCCCGGTCGCCGTTGAGTGTTTCCACGGCGGCGGCAAGCTCCCGCGCCTTGTTCTGGCTTTCCCTGGCGATCCACTGGACTTGCTGCGATTGCCGCGCGAGTTCAGCGGATGCGAGGTGATCGCGGTTGATCGCCGCCGGAGATCGCGTGGCCATAATCGCAACGATGAGTACAGCAACCGACCCGACGCCCCAAGACGCGAGCCGCCACATAGAGCGTCCGTCGAATTCGTCCTCTTCCGCCAGAAAACGAGTGATCCAGCCGGCGCCATCGTCGCCGGTCAGATCATCGCGGAATTGGTGGACGTCCTTGGTCATGGCGCAGGCGTGGCCCTCCCGTGGCCCCGGCGAATCATTGTGTAAAGATTAACAGAAGCCGGGGAACATGCGCGCGGCAGGAGTGTCCAAAACGCTTTTGTCCCTCGGCGGCCTCGGGTAAGACGGCGCCGGCGTGTGACACAGGAAAAACGTATGTCGGGCAGAACAACACTCACCATCGTGCTTGCGGCAGGCGAAGGCACCCGCATGCGTTCGAGCCTGCCCAAGGTTCTGCACCCGGTCGCGGGAAAGCCGCTGATCGCCCATGTGCTTACCGCCACACCGGGCGGTAAAGGCGATGCGGTTGCCGTTGTGGTGGGGCCGGATCATCAGCCCGTGATCGACGAAATCAAGCGTGTGCGTCCCGAGGCCAGAACCTTCGTCCAACGCGAGCGGCTCGGCACCGCGCATGCCGTACTGGCGGCTCGCGAAGCCATCGCGGCCGGTGCCGATGATCTGCTCATTGCGTTCGGCGATACGCCGCTGATCGACGCCACGACCTTCGAGCGGATGCGTGTTGCCCTGAAGGACGGCGCGGCGCTGGCGGTTCTGGGATTCCGCGCGGCTGATCCGACGGGTTACGGACGGCTGCTGGAAAGCAACGGCCAGCTTGTTGCGATCCGCGAACATGCGGATGCCAGCGAGACTGAACGGGCCGTAAAGCTCTGCAATGCAGGCGTGATGGCGTTCGCGGGTAAGACCGCGTTGCAAATTCTTGACCGCATCGGCAATGGCAACAGCAAGGGCGAGTACTATCTCACGGATGCGGTGGCGATTGTGCGTGAGCTTGGTTTGCGGGCGGTGGTCATCGAAACCAGTGAGGATGAAGTGCGCGGAATCAACACCAAGGCCCAGCTTGCCGAAGCCGAGCAGGTGATGCAGCGCCAGCTGCGGCAGGCGGCGCTCGATGCCGGCGTGACGCTGATCGCGCCGGAAACAGTTTTTCTCTCGGCCGATACGATGTTCGGCAAGGACGTCACCATCGAGCCGTTCGTGGTGATTGGCTCAGGCGTGAGCATCGACGACGGCGCAGTGATTCACTCGTTCTCGAACATCGTCGGCGCGCGGATCGGCAAGGGCGCATCCATCGGCCCTTACGCGCGACTGCGGCCCGGCACGGTGCTGGGTGAGGGCGTCCGCATCGGCAACTTCGTGGAGACCAAGGCTGCGGATCTGGAAGCCGGCGTGAAGGTCAATCACCTGACCTATATCGGTGACACCCATATCGGCGAGAACGCCAACATCGGCGCGGGCACCATCACCTGCAATTACGATGGCTTCGACAAGCACCGGACCGAGATCGGTGCGGGCGCTTTTGTGGGCTCGAATTCGTCGCTGGTAGCCCCGGTGAAGATCGGCGCCGGTGCCTATGTCGGCTCTGGATCGGTGATCAGCAAGGATGTGCCGGACCACGCGCTGGTAGTTGAGCGCAGTCCCGTGTCGCTCCGCGAAGGCTGGGCAAAGCGATTCCGCGAGATGAAAATGCTGAATCGGAAGCCGAAAAGCCCGAAGTAGGGCGTTTCAGCGTACCTCCCTGATTTCGTTAACGCTTTACCCTGTTTCAATCCGCAATAATGTTTAGTCGAACTTCGCCAATGTTTACGGCGCTTTCTTGGATGCTGACGAGTTTAGGTAGTGTATAGGGAGTGCTCAATCGGCCCTTCGCAAGGCCGGGTGCGAGCTCCAACCGCACGCCCCACAGGTCTCGTAATAATTTCCATCGGGTTCAATCTCGACGTCGAAATGAGAACGGATTTTTCTCGACGAGCAAATCGGGCATTCCTGCGTCTTGTCCATCCAATCGCGAGATAACAGGAAAGCCAAATGACCGGTGAGTGTATCGGTTGCGTGCAGGGCAATCGTGCTTGCCATTTTGTTCGCGCTCTTGGCGTGGGTTAGCCAGCTAACCAACTGCCAAGTTTTCTCCGCGGTTGTTTTCAAATATTGTCGCAGCGTTTTGTTGCTGTCACCAGGACAGAGATGGTTCATCAAAGTGTCCGACCACGCGATGAAATCTGCGGCCTTTGGTCTTACGATGCTGACCGGCAATTCAACGCTTCGTTGCATGGCGCTGGACAGCACGAGGAGAGTTTCGCGCAACTGCATAGCGACCGCCTGATAATCTTCAGGTTCGACCGCTCTCTCATAAAGCTTCTCCGCTTGATCGCGTCGGCGGGACACTTCGTCAAACGGATGGGGATCATCCGGATCAGGCATGACGGACCGGCTGCGCATGCGCGCCATAAGCCCAATGTGAAAGGACAGCGTATAGTCGAGGCTCGGAAAATGTTTTTGCGAGTAGAGGTTGGTCAAATTGGTGATCACCCACCAGCGACCCTTGTCAGTAACAACATCCCAAATCTCATAAGCGTCACCTAGGACGTATTCCGTCTTGATCTTTTCGACGTGGTGCACCGTTTCGTCACGGGCTTGACCCTCCACGTAGTTGGCAATGTCTTGCTCCGCGTCGGGGTCACGCTCAAACGTGTAACGCGTGATCTCTTCAGGTGGGACAGGGTGGTCGTGGACTACGCAGTCATCAGCCAAGGGAACGCTGGATGCGGATTTGTTCGGTTCATCCTCGATCATGCACGAGGTTTACCAGATCGGCCCGGAACTTTCACGTTTCTGAAAGTCAGGTGAGAAAGACCCCCGGTCGCGGGGGTCTAAATCGTCAGCCTTGCAGGAAAACCGGGATCGACTCGACCGGTTCGGGGGCGGTTTGAACTGGGGCCTTTGGTGTTTTCGGGGCGGCCTTTTTCGCCGGTCTTTTCTTCATCGGCTGCGACTCGCGACGCCACGTCGCAAACCAGCTTCTCAGTGTGCTCTGAGCCAGCTTCAGCTTAAGGCCGAGGGTCCAGGCTGCGTCCTGTCCTTGCTTGTCGAACAGGTCGTGCACTTTCTGTTTGCGACTGCCCTCCTTGTGACGCGGGGCCTGTTTCGCTGTCATCAATCATCCTCCACTTGTCGAAATTGACCCCGACATTATGGGTGACTGAAACTCCCGGATCGAACCTAAAGTACTGAATTTACTCGAAAATACCCTAATCTCTGGTCTTGACGCTTCAATTAGAGCGGTACAGGGAGGTTTTAAGGGGCCGACGCGCCCGAGATGCAGGGCCAGCGGTAAAACGCGCGTATACCGCGGCGCAACGGGACGACGACGCCATTAGGATTGTTGGCTCTGCAATCGCTTATGCCCGCGGTATTCACTTGCGTGATCAGCCCCTAGCTCTACGTCCTGCGCCTCAGCGCGCAGTCGGACATAGCCACGCATCACAGGCTCGCGGAACTCATACCAGCCTTGCCGGGAGCCTTTCAAAATTTGCCCATGCGTAGACCGCTTGAGCGCGTTGATGCGCTGCGTGAACTTTTCGCGCGGCAGTACGGTGATGTCGTACTTGCGAGCTAGGTAGGAGTAGACATCAAAAATGTCGGCACTTCGACGACTAAGCTCATGATGGTCGGCGACGGCCCACAACACCGCCTCATACTGATCGCTTTCAACATATTTCTGAGTCGCTTGATCATAGGTCGATTTAAGTTTCGCCTCGATGTCCAGCACTGCTGCTTTAATCGCTTGAAGATAATGCGAGGGTCGAGAAATCATGATGTAGTTTTCATCGCTGTAGATTTCCCACAACAGCTTTTCAGTAATGAGATGTATGTAGTGAGGAAACCCGTCACTGATCGCTGAAATTCTGCCGAGGCTCGACGGTTCAATTTCTACCCCTACCGCCTTTGCGGCTTGGGTGACGATCTCAAGCCGAGGCGCGACCGGCAATCTCTCAAGCTCGACCGTGACAAGATATCGATAGCAAGAGTGATGAGCATCCAGCAGTTCGCTCAGACTTTGCGCAACGCCACAGAAGATGAGCTTGAAAGGCATGGACTGATCACCGGTCTGCTTAATCAGATCAGCAAAGAGTGCACGCTCGTTTGGTTCGGTTAGCCGCTCGAATTCGTCGATCACGACCACGGGCGTCGCTGAATGACTCTTTGCGGCTTGCAGCATCATGTTAATGGCTTCATCGACGGAATTGGGCATCGGAATAGGCCCGGTGTCAGTCGCTCGCCGGCCTTCAAGCGCGTTGCCCATGACGTTGAGGCCAACTTTTCCTTCTCGGCTGTTCTTGACGAGATTGGCTTCAAGACCCATCAGGCGAGTGGTGATTTGCTGCGTGACACGTCCAAATGTCGACGACGCATCGCAACCGATCAGGACAGGCGCTTTTGTCGACGACTGATGTTCGAAGGCCGCAGTCTGCGCGAGAGAAGTTTTTCCGACACCACGATCGCCATAGACAAATACGCTTCGACCCGGCTGAACCAAGGCGCGGCGTAAGTCTTCTAACTTCTTTTCTCGACCACGCAGATGCTCCGGACTGCGGATCGGTGTGGTTGGCGATAAGGTGTGTTGCAGTATTGCTTCAAACTGAGCGCGCTCTAAACCCGTGATTGCCATTATCTGCCCCGATGGTTCCATGCGAGCTTATACGTGGCCATGCTCTTTGCAACGCGCCGGTGCCTGTATCATGCCTTTACACCGAGGGATCTCCGCAACTTTTCGTAGGGAATGATCCGCTTTACCCTTTCATCGCCAATCTGACGATCACGCTCAGCACAGAGTTCATCTGTCCGGTTCTGCATCCGCATCAGCAATTCCTCTGCGGAGGCAGTGCTGATGCCAGCATGCTGAAGTTTGCGAATGTCGGAGCGCTGGCGACGTATCTGCACGCGCATCCGTTCGATCTCGATACGGAGGAACTCAAGTTTCATCTGACGGCCTGCTTGACTGAGAAGAACAAAATAAGAACATTGGGGGCAACAGTCAAGATCGAACGTGGCCCAGCACAATGCCCAAGCACCATCCCACGCCGCTATCAGGGGGTGATCGGAAGGCACTTCAAAAGGAGTTAGCGAAGTCCAGGGGGATGTCCGTCATTCTGGCGCAGCGGGCAGAGCAACTGCGCGCGGAGGGTGAAGCACTCATTCGCAAGGCCGACCGCTTCACGTCGGAGTCGTGGAACGAGAAGATGTGGTCGGAAGGCGGGCCTGCTGATCCATCACCGACCATAGGGCAGGCGATCAATGGCGGCTTCCCGTGGCTTGAGGTGGAATGCTCTCGGTGTAAGGCAATGAACAGCATCGATCTCGCCGCGTTAGATCGCGAGCCTGAACTGTTCGTCCATCTTCTCGGTGAACTACTCCGTTGCAGTCGGTGCGCTCGAGCGAAGCGCAGGCCCGAGGTGATCTTGCATCAGCTTGCGCCTTCGCGGCGCTACACGCCTGAAGAATCATGACGTCTGAATTTATTTTTTGCGATGATTACTCATCTTCCCCTACCGCTTCTCATCGTCCCGCATTCACAAACCCGGTCGTATTCACTCATGTTCGCTTTGTTGGTTAGCTTCGCCGTTCGCGTAAAAAGGAGAGCATCATGCGTAACAAGAAGCAAACTTTTATCTACATGAGCGACGATGACATAGCGACGTGGCTGTTCATTCAACTGCGTGATGGAAAAATGACGAGGGATGACATTGAGTCAGAGGCACTCGAGTACTCGATTAACCCAGATGCTATAAGCACCGTCGTTAAGACGAACGATTTGTTCCGCAGCAGCGGGAAGGAAGAATGGTTTTTAAAGAAGCCGCCTCGGCCGCGTGTTCGTCTTGACGCTATTGAGATCGAAGAGGCCGCCAGTCCCAAACGAGAGCTGACAGGCTTTTTCTTCTGATCAATAAAAGACCCGCCCGCCAGTGCTGGCTGACGGACGGGTTGCGGGGCATAGGCCCGGAAGGGACTGCCTGTGCCCAACTCGAATTGATGCCCCGGTCGCGGACAAGACCAAACGCGACCGGGGTCACGCCAGCCGCGCAAGCCACCCAAGCCTGCCGCTGGCTCTCGATGCCGAAAGGAAACCAAAGAGCGTCGAGGACCGATAATCATGCTGCGACTGCCTTCTGACGCTTGATCTGCACGCCTAAAATCGCGACGGGATCGGCGTCGTAGCGGCGAACGACCCGTTCGCCGTCGTCATAAGCGGCCTCGATAAGGGCTTCTTCCTCGCGCTCAAGGTGCAGCAATTTTTTTTTCGCAACAGCCAAACGTACATTCTTCTC
>CAZQMD010000141.1:0-12209 GCA_964594185.1 uncultured Afipia sp.
GTCACGGTGATCACGCGCAAGGCCTATGGCGGCGCGTTCGTCGTGATGGCCTCGAAGGAAATCGGTGCGGACATGAACTACGCCTGGCCGACGGCGCAGATCGCCGTGATGGGCGCGAAGGGCGCGGTGGAGATCATCTTCCGACAGGACATTGGCGACGCGGACAAGATCGCCGCGCGCACCAAGGAATACGAAGACCGCTTCCTGTCACCGTTCGTCGCCGCCGAGCGCGGCTATATCGACGACGTGATCATGCCGCACTCGACCCGCAAGCGCATCGCCCGCGCGCTCGCCATGCTGAAAGACAAGCACGTCGACGTGCCGATGAAGAAGCACGATAATATTCCGTTGTGAGGTGAGGTGTTTGAGCGATTTGCTGAGCAGTTTACAGCATGAGCATTGAGTCAGTAACGAGTGATCTGCGAACTAAAGATGTGTTTCATCACATCGATATGGGTTTTCTAAATAGAAGACTTTGCATTACGGCGCTGCCGCCGGGTGTTCGCAAATGGTACATTGAACATTCGACGCCCGGCTCTGATCATATGACTGTTCTCGGCAACGATCATCTATTGGTGACGACGTTGTTAGACGTTTGTGATGCAATGAAGGCGCCAACGCTGCTGCAGGCACTCGCCGATGGAAAATCGAAGCAGCTATTTAGAAGCACAGAACGTCTTTCGCCCTGTCCCGAGGTTTATGATGCTAAGCGCGTCGACCACACGGTTTTGCTTGATATAGATTTTGGGAAGCCGGTTCGTATCGCTTATCACACTGAGCATTTGGTGAGTGCTACGGGGACGATGACCTTGGCTGAGGGTGCGCCCGCTGGATATTTCGAGTCAATAGTAGGATTGCTGCACGACAAGCCGGATAGATACGAAATTGAGCCGCTAGTTATAGGTGCGCCTTGGTTTGATCATCCAAGAAATGGAGACTCGGACGAGTTGGCGGAATTGATGTGGTTAGGACAAGATTTTGGAGAGATTTTGCCAGAAGATATCGACCAATTTTCTGCAATGAAGGATATAAAGATTTCGGGGTCTGACGAATGGCTTGGAGTTATGGAGAAGACTCCCGAGTCTTTTGTAAAAGAGTCTTTTGCGAAGTTGTTTGCGGAGGTGTCAAAAAAAGATTGGGGTGGTGAGTCAAACGATCTCTTTACAGGCAATCTTTCCATCAAGGGGCGTCGGAAAACAGCGGCGTTTCTTTTAAAGGGGCCGACTATGTTTCGAGAAATGACGCTTGAAATGTGTGGTAAACGGGCTGACCAGATATATCGTTTGACAAATTCTGGTGCGGAAATTTCGGTAGTTCAGCACTCCCATCAAATCGGGGAGGCCGTTAGAGCGACTTTGCGGAATATGACTGTCGCTCCCGGCAAAGCTCGTAAGTACTGTGTAATTGATGGCCAAGCGACATATCGCATTTTGAAGGCATATTCTTTTTTGCCGTGATCGCAGATATATGCCCCACATCTTCGTCGTCCGCGCCACTGTCCTCGATGAATCCAAACGCGCCGCGTTCGATGCGTGGTATTCGCGCGAGCATTTACCAGACGCCATGAAATCGTTCGGCTCAAAGCGCGCGTGGCGCTACTGGCTCGCCAACGATCCTGCCGTGCATCTGGCGATGTATGAATTCCCGGACCGCGCGTCGCTCGATGCGGCCGCAGGCGGGGAGGAGATGAAGCGGCTGATCCGCGATTTCGACCGTGACTGGCCGGATGTGAAGCGCACGCGTGACATCATGGTGCAGGCGGAAGAATACACGGCATAATCTTCAGTCGTCGTGGCCGGAGCCCGTCGAAGACGGGCGTGAACGCCCTTTTGACCCGGCCGTCCACGTTCTTTCTTCAAATTCAAGCAGGACGTGGATCACCGGGACAAGCCCGGTGATGGCGAATTTGAATTTCCGCATGCCGAAAGCTTGACTTTCCCTCATTCGGAATATAATCCTATATCGCTTTCTCGCTCCGTGCTCATGACGCGGGGCCGAGACTCGCGGGGCCGCCACTCACATCCGGGTGCCGGTTTCGTGGAGCGCCGGGAGGCGCTGCGTCCGCGCGATGGGCTTCGCAACCCCATCGCGGCGGTGACGCGCGCGCCTCGCGAGACGGACTCGCAACCCGTTCTCGTCAAGGCACGCGGACGAACCTCTCGCAAAGGTTCGTCATGAGGGGTCTCGCAAGCCCCTGGCGCCTCCCGGCGCTCCATTCTCGCGGTTCGCGAGGAGGAAACGGGACAGGGTGGTCCGCGCCCTCGTGTGAAGCGGATGTTTTGCCGCGCGCATGGCGCCGCGATGGCAGCCGCGCCGATCTATGCTACGCCTCCGTCATGGAGCCCGCAGAATCAATTCTCTTCTTCTTCGGACTGTTCGCCCTGGTCGCCGAGGCGATGACGGCGGCGCTGGCGGCCGGGCGGCGCAAGATGGACTGGTTCGGTGTCGCGATGCTCGGCTGCGTCACCGCGCTTGGCGGCGGCTCGCTGCGCGATGTGCTGCTCGGGCATTATCCGCTGCTCTGGGTGAAGCATCCCTCATTGCTGTTTCTCACCGGCGGCGCGGCGCTGTTGACCATCGCGCTGGCGCGGGTGGTGCATCGCTTTCATTCTCTGTTTCTGGTGCTCGATGCGATCGGTCTTGTGGTCTTCACGATCATCGGCTGCAACGTTGCGATGCGGATGGGCCATCCGCTGACCATCGTGGTGGTCGCCGGCATGATCACCGGATGCGCGGGCGGCGTGCTGCGCGATATTCTTTGCACCGAGGTGCCGCTGTTGTTCCGCAGCGAGCTTTACGCCAGCGTCTCGTTGATGACCGGCGCGATCTATGTCGCGGGCACGCATTTCGGCACCGAACATGCCGCGGTTGTGATCGGTTCGGTGGCGTTCGGCCTGACGTTCCGTCTGCTGGCGATCCGCTACAAATGGGAAATGCCGAAGTTTATCTACGAGCGGGAAGGGCCGCACTGAGCGTGTCGGTCAGCACAGTTGTCCAAATGCCGCGGCATTATGGCAATTTGTTCCAGGAAACTTTTAGGCAGGCTGCGCGTTTATCATGCATGTCATCACGCAAGCCACATCCCATGATCATCCAGCCGCCTGCCAACGGTTCTCACACCGCTCAGCAGATGGTGTCGCGCGTTGAACGTGTCGGCCCTCAGCAGCCGACGCCCTATGACAAGGCGCTATGCGCCAAGTCGCGGGCTCAAGCGTTGAAATTGCAGCGAGAAGCGCTGGAGCGATCGGTTCCAAAAGCCGATGCCGCACAGAGCAGTCATCAAAAAACATCCTGACAATTTGAATGATCGCGTAAGTGAGTGCGCAGGCGTCAGCCTGTGCGGCGCACGCGCGCCGTTGCGCCTGCGACGATCTGCATGCATGCGCCGAGAAGCCAGGCGGCGGCCAGCGCCACGGTCATCGTGGCTGTGGTGTCGGAATCGGTCACGATGGAATAGACCGAGATAAAGGCGGCGGTGGCCGCGAGGAATGTTCCGGCTGCGCTGAGCAATTCGACTGGATCGTTCTGCGGTGTCTCTTCGCCGGTGAGGTGTGGCGATGTGCCGATGCGATGCGGCGGGACGTCAATGCCGAGATAAAAGCCGATGGCGCCGAGCACCATCAAGGTCAGGCTCATGGCGACGGAACCCAACACTTCCACGCGTGCACTCGAGACATGGGCCGCCACGAACAGGCCGCACGACGCGCCCGCCATGGACAGGCCGAGGCGTTCGATGACATGGGCACATTTCGAGGTGCGGGAGCGCGGCATGCGGCGGGCAATGATGCTCTCTGTCATCTTCTACCAATCGCGGAACAACAGATCGTTCCATCATCTCGGGAAAATGAGCGGATGTGTTTAGGCGCGCGGTTCGTGCGCCGGAAGATACCCATTCGATACCTTCATCTTGACATCTGATGTGATATAGGAATATATTCTGAGTGCCTCGGCGCGATAAAGTGCATTCCCGCATGACGTCAAACAGTCGTCAAAGAAAAACCCCGCCGAAGCGGGGTTTTGAATGAAGCAGTTCGGCTCACCACCAGGTGCGGCAGACGCGGCGGCCCGGACCCCAGTAACGGCACTTGCGAACGACTGGAGGACGAACGACCACAACGCCACGGTTGGCGCGGCAGCCGCCATAAGGACCGCGATGGAAGCCGGGACCGCAGCCGCCTGCGACCTGAATCACATCGGCGCCGCCGCCCGAGACGGGGCCTGCAGGCATGGCATTGGCGGCGCTGAAACCGGCCGCGGTGGCTGCGAGGAGTGCTGCTGCGAACAACGTTTTCATGGGTATCCTTCCTTGGGTCATGGCAAGTTTATATCGCGATCTGCTTCCGTCTGGCCGGGCGGCCAGGAGATGGAATCAGTCGCCGGCCTCAGCCGACGAGGGACACTATTCTCTCGAATATTGACACAAGATGAACCGATTGTGGTCCCGTGGCGACCAAGCCAACAGACGACCCAAGGCAATTGCGCCCGGGACGAGGGGATTTTTCATGAAGACATATATTTTGGGAGCTTTTCTGGCCTGCATCGCGGGATCGGCTTTGGCCGCCGACGTCACCGCGATCTGCAAACTCGGCGATGACAAGCGCACGGTGACCGTCGCATTCACAAATCCCGCATCGAAGACGATGCAATGCGAGGTCAATTGCGACATGGCGCTGCCCGGCGGATTCGGCACGGTGGTCTGCGTCAAGCCTGTGCCCGGCGGCGCGAAGGATCAGGTGATCTGCACCGAGGTGAGCAAGGGCAGCACGCCGTGGGTGCGCGTCAGGGGCACCGAAGTCAATTGCCGCGATCCCGATGGCACGCCGGTCACTCCCGCCGATGAAAAGGCCGAGGATGAGGAGGCCGATGCGCTGATCAAAAAGCTGCAGAAGCAGGGTCAGGATTTCATCGATCGGCAGAAGAAATAGCTTTTGTCACGAACATGAACGCGGAACCGGTAACGGTTCAGTTTCCATTCATGCACGCTGCGGAATTCTCCCGATGAACAGAACATCGGAGGACGCGTCATGGATCGCCGTGGTTTTCTCAAGTTCGCGTTTGGCGTCGCCGCCGCCGGCGCTGCAACCATCGCAGCCGCACGCGCGGCACCGCTTGCGCCGCAGGCGCTCACCGACAAACCGATCGAGCCCGATCTGCTTCCGCAGAATGCCGTCGCCAATGACGACGATCTCAACGAAGCGCAGATTGAGCAGGTTCGCTGGGGGAGGCGTCGCGGCTGGGGCCGTCGCCGCTGGGGCTGGCGTCGCCGCAGATACTGGGGTTATCGCCGCCGCAGATACTGGCGCCGTCGCAGGTATTGGGGATGGCGCCGCCGCCGCATCTATCGCCGCCGCTATTGGCGCCGCCGTTACTGGTAGTGAGTGACCGTTCATGCGGGGCAATGCGCGCTCGGTTCGCACGCGTGCGGGACATGAAATTAAATCCCGCGCGTGACGGAACGATGTGGCCTCACATCGCGTTGATTTCGCTTGCGGGACAATCGGTGCCGTAAACGTTCGTTCAAAAGGAGAACAGTTGATGGAACGTCGAGATTTTCTGAAGTTTGCGTTTGGCGTCGCCGCCGGCGCAGGTGCGATCGCAGCCGCAGCAACGGCGGCGAGTGCAGCACCGATGCTGTCCCCGCATCACGATCTGATCAACGGCTCGAAGCCCGAACCCGATATGGAAGCCAAGCCCGCGGTTGCGGATCAGGACGATCTCGCGCGTGCCCATCCCGAGAACGTGCAATGGCGCCGCCATCATCGGCACCGTCACTGGCGCCGCCGTCACTGGCATCGCCGCCGCTGGTAAGCAGCGGTTGAATAAACAAGCCCCGGCGTTCACGCCGGGGTTTCGTTTTTTGATTTGCCGTAGGTGGGGCGGCGAGATTCCGAGCGGGCTTGTTATTTTGCGAGGAAGCCCAGCATCAATTCATTGAACTTCGGTTCGGCTTCAAGAAAGACGAGATGTCCGACACCCGGAATGACCTCGGCTTTCGCGTTCGGCATTTTCGCCGCCAGAGCCTTGGCGAGATCGGCGTTATGTCCCATCTTCGGCCGCAGCGCTTCCGGCGCGTTCGGTTTGCCGGGCGCATTGTGATCGTCTTCGCCCATCACGAACAGCGTCGGCCGATCGATCAGCGGAATTTCGTGCGCCACAGGCTCGCGATAAATGAGCTGCGCTGAATTGACGAAGGCGCGCAGCCAGCGCGGATATTCCGACGAACCCTTGATATTGAACCGCGCGTCAATGAACGGCGTGATCGCGTCCGGCGGCAGCTTCAACGAATAATTGTTGACGAGTTGGGTCCGGTAGCCTTCAGCGGTCAGCTTGTCCTCGTTCTCGAGGATCTTCTCGGTCGGCGTCGGTGGCACGTAAAGCCGATAATCCTCGAGACCGATGGGCGCAGCCAGCAGCAGGCGGGAAACGCGGTCAGGGTAGGCGCGCGTGATACGGACGCCCAGCATGCCGCCGAGCGAATGAGCGACGATGTCGACCTGCTTCAATTGCAAATGATCGAGCAAAGCAATGGTATTGCGTGCCAGCGTATCGAAATGCAGGTCGAAAACCGGCTTGGACGATTTCCCAAAGCCGATCTGGTCGGGCACGACCACGCGGTAACCCGCATTGGTGAGCGTCCTGATTATGGGCGCCCAATAGCTCGACGGGAAATTGCGTCCGTGCAGCAGGAGAACGCTGCGTCCATTCGGTGTCGCGGGCGCAACGTCCATATAGGCCATGCGGACCTGCTCGCCGTCGTTGGTAAGCGGCAGCATGTTGACCGGATAGGGATAAGCAAACCCTTCGAGGCCGATGCCGTAGGGTTCCCTCGCTGGCGCCGGCTGCTGCGCCTGTGCAGGGATGAACGGCCATAGAGCCAGCATGATCAAGGCCAGCAACAATGAAGCAAGCAGGAAGATGGAACGCCGCGCCATGACTCTCTCCGGGTTTCCGGCTTCATAGCGCTGCACGCCCTGAAATCAAGGCGTGACCACAGGTGACGTCATGACAAAGTGGTGACGTCACCAATTCGTGTGATGGCGTTGAGGTCTCAGAGCTTGGGCGCGTTGCCGAGCGGCGTCTTGTTGAGGGCTTCGTTCTTCTCGGCCGCGAATGCATCCGCGTCGATCTTCGCCGCGCTGACGATCTGCTTGAAATCGATCAGTGTGAACTCGGCCTTGCTGACGCGATCCGCCGTGATGCCGGGGAAAATCTCGACGGAGACCAGCGCGTCGCAATTCGCCGCCTTGGCCTCGGTGACAAGCTTGTCGAGGGTCTTTTCCAGTGCCTGCGTGCGCTTCAGTTCGGCGACGCAGCTGCCGCGTCCGTTGGCGTCGTTGAGTGCGACGGCAACCTTTGGATTGATCGGCGCGTTGAGGGCTTCGAGCGCGGTGGCAGGCGTATACTTCTGCTTCACCGACATCAGCTTGCCGCCCTTGTAGAAGTAATACAGGCGGCCATCGCCGATTGCGGTCGGCGCGCCGTACTTCGCGGTCACGCGGTCGATCATCTCGGCCTTGGAGGGCTGCTTCTCGCTCGAGAAGCCGAGCAGGCGCGAAATGTAATAGGCGCGGTTGGCGCTCGCGGGCGAGGAGAACACCGCCAGCATCGATTCGCCCGGATGAGTGCCGGTAGGGGCGAGGGTGAACTTCATCGCGGTGACGTAGGTCACGTTTGTGCCTCCGAACTTCTGCTGCGCGGTCTCGGGTTTCACGCCCGGCAGATCTTTCAGGTAGGCCTCGAAAATCGGCGCGGCCTTGCTGCCTTCGGTGGCGCTGGACAGGCCGACAATGTCCGGCTGGAGCTTTGCGGAAAACGCAGTTTCGGGAGACTTCGGTTTGATCTCGTACGCCCAGCCGGTTGCCGGAACGGTAACCGAAGACACCACGGCAAATGCGATTAACCCACTGCGAAACATGGAACACCCTGTTTGGAAATTCGGGACATCAAAGCGCAAAAAGCGCGCTGAATTACGCCAATTTTTGCTCAAGTCTGTCAACTGCGGATTGTTGCATTAATCGCCCAGAGTGCCGAACAAGGCATTAAAGCGGGCCGTGCCTTTGGGTGAGAATGTCACGACGCGGTTGCCTTTTTCGCGCTTCGCCCAGTTGAGCTCGTAGAATCGCGACAGGATCGCTGCGCCGAGCGACCCGGCCAGATGGCTGCGGCGAACGCTCCAGTCCAGGCAGGTCTTGCACAAGGGCCGTCGCGATCCGCCAAGCGCGGGCAGGTCGATGCCGAGATCGGCGACGAACCGTTCGCCCTGCGGCGTGAGTGCGACGCTGGCTTTCTGCGTGCGCAGCAGCTTTTTCTCGGTCATCGCGTCGAGCATCCGCACGCCCAGATCGCCCGCGAGATGGTCATAGCAGACACGGGCGCGGCGCAGTCCGGGGTCGGCCGGGCCGGTTCGCACCCGCAGATGACCGGCGCGGGCAGCAAGTCCCATCAGTCCTTCGAGCACGGCTGCGACATCAGGCCCGGAGAGGCGGAAGTAGCGGTGACGGCCCTGTTTCTCGGGAACCACCAGATGCCCGGCCTCCAGCTTGGCGAGATGTGAACTCGCGGTCTGCGCCGTGATGCCGGCTTCCTGGGCCAGTTCGGTCGCCGTGAGGGCGCGTCCGCTCATCAGCGCGGTCAGCATGTTCGAACGCGCGGGATCGCCGACAAGCGACGCGATCATGGCCATGTCAGGTCCGGCTTTCATACTTCGATCCTAATCGAAGCATTCACGGCAGGCAACGGACTAGTCTGCTTCAGACAGGAGAGGCTTATGACCATCACCGTCTTCATTCGTTACCGGCTCGATCCGTTCAAACGGCATCTTTTTGAAACGTATGCGCAGCGCTGGCTTGCGATCATTCCGAAATGTGGAGGCGATCTGCTCGGCTACTGGATGCCGCATGAGGGGACCGACAACATTGCATTCGGATTGATCTCTTTTCCCAGTTTGGCGGAGTATGAGGCGTATCGCGCGCGGCTGAAGGCGAACACAGAAGGCCTTGCGAACTTCGACTTTGCGCAGGAGCACAAGTTCATCCTCTCCGAGGAGCGAGCGTTTCTGCGGCGGGTGCAAGGCTAATGTCATTTGACCGCGGTTGAACTGCCGTCGCTTCAGCGGCATTCTCGCTGCGCCAGAAAATCAATAATGGAATATTGGGGAGAATAACCTATGCCGGTGTCGACAGCGCAGAAGCGCGCCGATTTCAGAAAACTTCATGAGAGCGGCTGTTTCGTCTTGCCCAATCCATGGGATGTCGGCAGCGCGCAGCTGTTGCAAGGAATGGGATTCAAGGCGCTCGCGTCGACGAGTTCGGGCTTCGCGTGGACCATCGGTTATCCCGACAACAAGGTGACATGCGACAGTGTTCTTGCGCATCTGAAAACATTGAACGACGCCACCGATCTCCCGGTGAATGCGGATTTCGAGGGTGGTTTCGCACACGATCCGACGGGTGTTGCGGCGAATGTCACCCGCGGTGTCGCAACCGGCGTTGCCGGATTGTCGATCGAGGACTCGACCGGCGATGCTGCCGCGCCGCTTTACGAGATGACGCTGGCCGTTGAGCGCATCCGCGCGGCGCGTGCCGCGATCGATGCGACAGGAGAAGACGTTCTGCTGGTCGGACGATGCGAAAGCTTCCTGATCGGTCAGCCCGATCTCAAGGCAACCATCGCACGATTGATTGCCTATGCCGAAGCCGGTGCGGATTGTCTTTACGCGCCCGCGATCCGGGACAAGGGGCAGATCGCCACGGTCGTGAAGGAGCTTGCACCGAAGCCGATCAATATTCTTGTCGGAAGTCCCGGGCTGACGGTAGCGGAGCTGGCCGATCTCGGTGTCCGGCGCATCAGTATCGGCGGCGCACTGGCCCGCGCGGCCTGGGGCGGCTTCCTGCGCGCGGCCCGCGAAATCGCGGAGAAGGGATCGTTCTCCGAACTGGCCAATGCGGTGCCGCACGGAGAGATCAATGGCTTCTTCGCGAAGGCCGCGCAGGAGCGAAAGTAAAGTCACATTGAACGTTTGCGCAAAAAGAAGCGGGCATCCACTGGATGCCCGCGGCGATATTGCAATTCGTTACGTTTACCTGCTCGGAGAATCCGATGGCGTCGGGCTGGTCTGCGGAGCCGCCGGGGCAGGATTGTTGGCCGCAGGCGGCGGAGCAGGCTGCGCGGGAGTCATGGCCGAACCGGTGGTCTGGCCTGTTGGCGCGCGAGGTGCCTGAGCCGTTCCGCCCGGCGTCGGCGAGGCCGGTGTCGTTTGCGCGGTCGGCGTTGCATCCGGTGATGTGCTCGACGTGTTCAGTCCGTAGAATACCACACCAAGGATCGCCACCAGCGCGATCGCGAACAATGCGATACGCCCACCGCCAGCAGGACCTTCCGCGAGTTCCGGGTCGGCCTGAAGTTCATTGTCGAACTGTTCCGTTCGGCGGCGAAGCACTTCATCATTCGTTGCCGCGCCGTAGGGATCGTTTGGATTGCGTTCAATTACCATGGATCAGTCCTCCAGTTCGTGCATCGTTTGAGACAATCGCGGATTGCGTGAGACGTTCCCGAAGTTCATTCGCCTGTTTTGGAACTTTGCCGATTTATCTGACTGAACGCGTTTGGCCTGTTGTCGTCATTCCTGGATCTCCCGATATCTCATGTGGCGCGGGGTGCATGCGGGCGAGGACGAGAGCCAAGACCACAAGGAGCGCGATGCCGATCAGCGCTTTGACAGGCTTGCCCAGTTGATTTTCCAATTCGCTGGTGCGGACGGGTTCTTCGCGGGCACCGTTTTTACCGTCCGATGACCAATCGTTTCCTGACATGAGGGCCATGTCGCCTTCCTCCTTTTGTCATGCGCCCGTTGAGGTCGGGCTTTGGCAAGGTCAGGAGCAAACGGCTCATCGGGGGCACCGTTCCTGCGGAGCCTTGCAAAGGGAGCGGGTCAGCATTGCGGAGCTTCCATCGCACTGCAGCGAATAGATCGGGCCGCCTGCGTCATTCAGAAATTGCCGCAATGTCCTTTCCGGCGTGGCCACTCGCGCGACACAACAGGTCGGAGAGGAGGGAAAAGCGAACCTAAAATTACGTTTGAAAACAAAGGTCTGATGAATGCGATTTATGATGTGCTGGAAACCAAAAGCGACATAGACTGGTTCTAATCAGACTCGTGGTGTCGCCAACAATAGCCCGGCAAAGAGGCAACGGAATTATGGGAATCAATCAAGGTCCGATCAGTCTCGACCAGAAATACACGCAAAGCTCGGGACACGTTTTCCTGACCGGTATTCAGGCTCTCGTCCGGCTGCCGATGGCGCAGGTCAGGCGGGATCGGGCGATGGGGTTGAACACCGCCGCCTTCGTGACCGGGTATCGGGGATCGCCCCTTGGTGGCTACGACCAGCAGCTTCATGCCGCGCGCAAGCATCTCGAACAGTACAACGTCAAGTTTCAGCCGGGGGTGAATGAAGACCTCGCGGCGACCGCGATCTGGGGTTCGCAGCAGCTCAATCTGTCGCCCGGCGCGAGGTATGACGGCATCACCGGCATCTGGTACGGAAAAGGTCCCGGCGTGGATCGCTGCGGTGACGTTTTCCGTCACGGCAATGCGGCGGGCTCGGCCAAGAATGGCGGCGTGTTGTGTCTGGCAGGCGACGACCATGGCGCCAAGTCCTCAACCGTGCCGCATCAGTCGGACCATGCCTTCATCTCGGCACTGATGCCGTATCTCTATCCGTCCAGCATTCACGAAATGATCGAGATGGGTCTGCTCGGCATTGCGATGTCGCGCTATTCCGGTTGCTGGGTCGGCATGAAGGTTATCACCGAAACGGTCGAGACCACCGCCGAAATCAACCTCAACGACGAGATGACGCCCTCCATCATCCCGCCGGACTTCGAGATGCCGCCGGGCGGGTTAAATCTGCGCTGGCCGGACGATCGCTATGCACAGGACAAGCGCCTGCAGGATTACAAGGGCTTTGCCGCGGTCGCCTTTGCGCGCGCCAACAAGATCAACCGCGTGACCATGGATTCGCCGAACGCTCGCTACGGCATCATGGCGTCTGGCAAGAGCTATGAGGACATCCGTCAGGCGCTGCGCGAACTCGGCATCACGCCGGAGGTCGCCGCGAAAATCGGTTTGCGCCTCTACAAGATCGGCATGCCGTGGCCGCTGGAGCCGGAAGGCGTGCGGCAGTTCGCTATCGGTCTCGAGGAAATCT
>CAZQMD010000142.1:0-12060 GCA_964594185.1 uncultured Afipia sp.
GTGACGGCACAACCGCCGCTTCAGTATCTCCCTCGAATGGATCATTCAGGGAGTTTGGGTCCCCGCCTGCGCGGGGACGACGCAATGTGCTGAGTAGTCATCGCTCCACACTGTCATTTCACACCAGCGGCTTCAGCCCCGCCTCGATTTCCTTGCGGCGGTGTTCAAGGAACGGCGGCAACGCCAGTTTCTCACCGAGCTTTTCCATCGGCTCATCTGTGGCAAAGCCCGGCCCATCGGTCGCGATCTCGAACAGGATGCCATTCGGCTCGCGGAAATAAAGACTGCGGAAATAGAAGCGGTCGATCTCGCCGCTGGAATGAATGCCGAACTCCGACAGGCGCGCCGTCCAGGCGTGATACTGCTCTTCGTTCGGTGTGCGCAGCGCGACATGATGCACGCCGCCTGCGCCCTGCCGCGCGGCAGGCAGGTCCTTCTGTTCAAGAACGTGCAGTTCCGCCGCAGGGCCGCCTTCGCCCATCGAGAACACTTCGATGCGGTGTTCGCCATCGGGCGATGCGTAATCGCGCACGCGCGTCATGTTCAGCACGTCCGTCAGCAGGCGTGCGGTCCGCGCGAGTTCCGGCACGTTGAGCACGATCGGACCGAGACCCCTTATCTGATGCTCCGCCGGCACCGGGCTTTTCTCCCACGGATGCGCCTCGCCGCGGCCGCCGTCATCCACCAGCACCAGCCGCTGACCTTCGGGGTCCTCGAACGGCAGCGTCAGGCGGCCATCGACCTGCGTCACCTTGCCGACATGGGCGCCGAGCTGGATCAGCCGCTGCTGCCAGAAACCCAGCGCCTTTTCGCCATTCACGCGCAGGCCGGTACGCGAGACGCTGCGGGTGCCGCGATGTTCCCTTGCCGCAGGCCAATCGAAGAAGGTCAGGTCGGTCCCCGGATTGGCCTTCCCGTCCGCATAGAACAGGTGATAGGCGGTGACATCGTCCTGATTGACGGTCTTTTTCACCAGCCGCATTCCCAGCACGCCTGTATAAAACGCCAAATTCCCCTTGGCGTGCGCAGAAATCGCCGTCAGATGATGGATGCCGGTCAGTTGCATGGCAGCGTCCTTTTGCGAAATTGGGCCGGAAACCGGCTGGCCAGGATTGCCGTTCTGGCCATGATGTAGGATGAACAAACGGGTGGCGCCAGCCATCTTACATGCTGCAGCGCCTTCACACGTCCGGGGAAACGACCATGACCGACCACGTAATTGTCACCGATGAAGACAACACGCGCATCATCACCATGCGCCGGCCCGACAAGAAGAATGCGCTCACGCAAAACATGTACACATCGATGGCCGACGCGATCAAATCCGCGCAGTCCGATCCGGATATCCGCAGCATCGTGATCTCCGGCGGCTCCGGCGTTTTCACCGCAGGCAACGATCTTGAGGATTTCGCCAGAGCCAATACCGCCAACAGCGACGACGCGCGCCCGATGGCGGCGACGCAGTTTCTCAAGGCGCTGGCCTATAACGAAAAGCCGCTGATCGGCGCCGTGGACGGCATCGCGGTCGGCGTCGGCACCACCATGCTGTTTCACTGCGACTATGTTCTCGCCTCGACCACCGCAACATTCTCGACGCCATTCATCCATCTCGGCCTTGTGCCGGAAGCAGCGTCCAGCCTGCTCGCGCCGCGCGTGATGGGGCATCAGCGCGCCTTCTCGATGCTGGTGATGGGCCGCAGTGTCACCGCCGAAGAAGCCCGCGAGGCCGGGTTCGTCAATGTCGTGGTCGCACCGGGACATACCGAGGTCGAGGCCCGCAAGATCGCCCGTGAAATCGGCTCGCTGCCGAAGGATGCCGTAGCGCTGACCCGCAAGCTGCTGAAGCCCGCGCGGGAAGACATTCTGCGCCGTATGGACGAGGAATCGCATCATTTCGGCGAGCGCCTGAAATCCGACGAAGCGCGCAACGCCTTCAGCGCATTTTTCTCGCGCAAGAAGAAGGCCTGAGCGCCGTTTTCGGCGTTATCCGTCTTCACCTAATATCGAAGTCAAGCGCAGATGCCCGGGACAAACCCGGGCATCACGCGTTATTATGGGTCCCTTGCGAGGAATTGCTTCGGCACCAGAAGAAAGACAACGGTCCATGCCGACACTTTATTATCACACCGCCGCTGGCCTCAATCATCTGACCGCTCCCGGCCACCCCGAGCGGCCGGATCGCCTGCGCGCGATCGAACAGGGATTGTCGGCAGAGCCCTTCACAAATCTCGTGCGTGTCGAAGCGCCGGAAGCGGATCTCGATGTGGTCGCGCTGTGCCACAGCAATGAGTATATCGACGAGCTGCGCCACATCTCGCCGAAGGACGGCATCGTCTATCTCGACGGCGACACCTCGATGTCGCCGGGCACATGGGAAGCGGCACTGCGCGCCACCGGCGGCGCCGTCGCCGCCGTCGATGCGGTGATGAAGAACAAGCGCACCAATGCATTTGTCGGCACCCGCCCGCCGGGACATCACGCGGAAACCTCCAGGCCGATGGGCTTCTGCTTCTTCGACAGCGCGGCCATCGCCGCACGCTACGCTCAGCGCAAGTACGGAATCACGCGCGCCTGCGTGGTCGATTTCGATGTGCATCACGGCAACGGCAGCCAGGAAATTTTCTGGTCCGATCCGACCGTGATGTATGCGTCCACGCATCAGATGCCGCTGTTTCCTGGCACCGGCGCCACACAGGAACGCGGCGATCAGGACACCGTGGTCAACGCGCCGCTGCGCGCCGGCAACGGCAGCCGCGAATTCCGCGAAGCGTTCGACCTTGCGATCCTGCCCCGGTTGGAAGCCTTTGAGCCCGAACTGATCGTGATTTCCGCAGGCTTCGATGCCCATTGGCGCGATCCGCTCGGCAGCCTCGAACTGCGTGAGGAAGATTTCGCATGGGTCACGCGCAAGCTGATGGAGATCGCCGACAAGTCCGCCGACGGACGGATCGTCTCCGTGCTCGAAGGCGGTTACGATCTGCAGGGCTTGCGGGATTCCGTCGCCGTGCATGTCGCCGCGCTGATGAATAATTGAGGTTGGACGTCACCCAGAGGTGCGCGCTCTTGCGCCTCGAAGGCGACGAAGACAATCGCACATCCTTCGAGGCTCGCCGCAGAACGCGGCTCGCACCTCAGGATGACGTTGTGCAAACAGCTTCCCCCCTCGCAATAAATCGCGCTACATTGCCGCCATATTGAGCCCGCAAATCGTTTCTAGATTCCGCGACGCTTTCACAGATCACGACAACGGATGACGACCATGGCCGACACCTCCCACGCGGACGTCAAGAAGCTCAGCTTCGAGCGTGCGATCGAGGAACTGGAATCGATCGTGAAGCGCCTCGAAGACGGCAAGGTGCCGTTGGAAGAGTCGGTTGCGATCTATGAGCGCGGCGAAAGCCTCAAGCGCCGCTGCGAAGAACTGCTGCGCCAGGCCGAAGCGCGCGTCGACAAGATCACCACTGATGCGTCCGGCCAGGCTGCGGGCACCGAACCGCTCGACGTTCAGTAATCTCGCACAACACCCAGAATCTCTTTTCATGTCGTCCCGCGCAGGCGGGGACCCATATCCCCTAGATGCTGTGTCGTTTACGGGATCGAGGGGACGCGCCCATCCTGCGAAATTGGTAACTCTGGAACTATGGGTCCCCGCCTGCGCGGGGACGACACCGCAAAAGTAGCCACGCCAGCGCCAGATCGGCCGCCGTGAACCGGTTCCGGCCCTCTAATGCCCGAAAAGTGAGACTTTTCGCGCCTGCCTAACGGATTGGCATCGTTTTGGAATTGGTATAAGTCACGGGTCCGTTTCGGACCTTTCCGGGCATTTTCTGACTTGCCGGGCCGAGCGCCCCCAAATCATTGCGGATCATTTCAAGTGTCACATTCGAGCAAGACTCCACTCCTCGACGCTGCGCCGACGCCGGACCTGCTGCGCAAGCTCAAGCCCGAGCAGCTGCGCCAGTTCGCGGACGAGCTGCGGCTGGAAACCATCGACACGGTGTCGGTGACCGGTGGCCATTTCGGAGCGGGCCTCGGCGTGGTCGAACTGACCACCGCGCTTCACTACGTGTTCAATACCCCGGACGACCGCATCATCTGGGACGTCGGCCATCAGGCCTATCCGCACAAGATTCTCACCGGACGCCGCGACCGCATCCGCACGCTGCGCACCGGCGGTGGCCTCTCCGGCTTCACCAAGCGCGCGGAGAGCGACTACGATCCGTTGGGCGCAGCGCATTCCTCGACCACGATTTCCGCCGGCCTCGGCATGGCCGTGGCGCGCGATCTGACCGGCAAGAAGAACAACGTCATTGCCGTCATCGGCGACGGCTCGATCTCAGCAGGCATGGCCTATGAAGCCATGAACAATGCCGGCGCGATGCATTCGCGCCTGATCGTCATTCTCAACGACAACAACATGTCGATCGCGCCGCCGGTTGGCGCAATGTCGGCCTATCTCGCGCGGCTGCTGTCGAGCCAGACCTATGGCTCGGCCCGCGAGGCGCTGAAGAACCTCGCGCACAAGCTGCCGAAATTCTTCGAGGACCGCGCATTGCGCGCCGAAGAATACGCGCGCGGCATGGTCACCGGCGGCACGCTGTTCGAAGAACTCGGCTTCTTCTATGTCGGCCCGATCGACGGCCATAACCTCGATCACCTGCTGCCGGTGCTGACCAATGTCCGCGACGCCGGCAACGGTCCGGTCCTGATTCATGTCGTCACCCAGAAGGGCAAGGGCTATGGCCCCGCCGAAGCCTCCGACGACAAATATCATGCGGTCGCCAAGTTCGACGTCGCAACCGGCACGCAGACCAAGGCGAAATCCAACGCGCCTTCCTATACTGCGGTGTTCGGCCAGAGCCTGATCAGGGAAGCGCAGAAGGACGACAAGATCGTCGCCATCACCGCTGCCATGCCGGGCGGCACCGGCGTCGATCTGTTCGAAAAAGTTTTTCCCGAGCGCACCTTCGATGTCGGCATCGCCGAACAGCATGCGGTGACGTTCGCCGCAGGTCTTGCAACCGAAGGCTTCAAGCCGTTCTGCGCGATCTATTCGACATTCCTGCAGCGCGGTTACGATCAGGTCGTGCATGACGTGGCGATCCAGCGCCTGCCGGTGCGTTTCGCCATCGACCGCGCCGGTCTGGTCGGCCAGGACGGTCCGACCCATGCCGGTTCGTTCGACAATGCCTATCTCGGCTGCCTCCCCGGCTTCGTCATCATGGCGGCGGCGGATGAAGCCGATCTCGTGCACATGGTGGCAACGCAGGTCGCGCTTGACCACGCACCGAGTGCTTTGCGTTATCCGCGCGGTGAAGGCCGCGGCGTGGAGATGCCGGAATTCGGCGTGCCGCTGCCGATCGGCAAGGGACGCATCATGCGTGAAGGCTCAAAGGTTGCGCTGCTCTCGTTCGGCGCACGGCTTGGCGAATGCCTCAAGGCCGCCGACGAACTCGAAACGCTGGGCCTCTCCGCCACCGTCGCCGATGCGCGCTTCATGAAGCCGCTGGATCTCGACATGATCCTGAAGCTGGCGCGCGAACACGAAGTTCTCATCACCATCGAGGAAGGCTCGATCGGCGGCTTCGGCACCCATGTGCTGCAGACGCTGGCCGATCATGGCGTGCTGGATCGGGGCTTGCGCGTGCGCAACATGGTGCTGCCGGATACGTTCATCGATCACGACTCGCCAGCGGCGATGTATGCGCAGGCCGGCCTCGATGCCAAGGGCATCGTCGCGAAGGTGTTCGAGGCGCTGGGCAAGGACAAGACGGTCAAGCTGGCGTAAACATTATGAACTGTCGTTGCCGGGCTTGACCCGGCAATCCATCTTTCTCAAGAAAATGGATGCGCGGATCAAGTCCGCGCATGACGGTACGGTGGGCTGGTCAGCCGCACAGGACCCGAGTATCTGCAGGAACCGCGATGACCCCACGCAAGCGCGCAGATGTTCTCCTTGTTGAGCGCGGCCTGTTCGAAAGCCGGGCCCGCGCACAGGCCGCCATCGAGGCAGGCGGCGTCATCGCCAATGGCAAGCCTGTGCTGAAAGCATCTGAAACGCTTTCCGTTGACGCCGAGATTACCGCCGAACCCGCGCATCCCTGGGTGTCGCGCGGCGGTGTCAAGCTCAGCGCCGCGCTGGAGCAATATCCCATCGACGTTGAAGATCATGTCTGTGTCGATGTCGGCGCATCGACCGGCGGCTTCACCGAAGTGCTGCTCGCGAACGGTGCGAGCCTGGTCTACGCCATCGATGTCGGGCGCGGGCAGTTGCATCCGAGCCTGCACGGCAATCCGAAAATCGTCTCGATGGAAGAGACCGACATCCGCTCGCTCGCGGGCAAGCGGCTCGAAATCCGTCCCGACATCATTGTGATCGATGTCAGCTTCATTTCGCTGAAACTGGTTCTTCCTGCGGTGCTGCCGATCGCGGCTGCGCCGACGCATCTTCTGGCGCTGATCAAGCCGCAATTCGAAGCGGACCGGAAGCATTCGAAGAAAGGCATCATCCGCGACGCCGCCGTGCATCAAGCGGTCTGCCACGACATTGCTGCTTTCGCGGAATCGCTCGGCTGCACCGAAATTAAAGTGTTCCCATCCTCTATCGCAGGTGGCGACGGCAACACCGAATTTTTCCTCGGCGCGAAGCGCGGCTAGGGATATGACCGAACGCCTCATCATCGATCATGTCGGACATTTCGGCGACGGCGTTGCGCTCAACGGCGGCGCAGGCCTCTACGTGCCCTATGCGCTGGGCGGCGAGACTGTCGATGTGCTGCCCTCGCCGGGGCATCCGGATCGCCGCGCGCTGGCGCATATCGTGACGCCAAGTCCGCAGCGTATCGATCCGTTCTGTCCGCATTTCGGCACCTGCGGCGGCTGCGCTATCCAGCACTGGCAGCCAGACGCCTATCGCGCGTGGAAGCGGCAGCTTGTGATCGACACGCTCAATCATGCGGGCATGGCGTGCGAGGTCGATGAACTCGTCGATGCTCACGGCACCGGCCGCCGCCGCATGACGCTGCATGCGCGGCAAAGCCAGCAGGATGTTCTGCGCGTCGGCTTCGCCGCGGCGGGACGACACGAGATCATCGCCATCGATCACTGCCCGATCCTCGATCCGGCGATGCATGGCGCCATCGAAGCCGCGAACGAGATCGCGGAGCTGCTGCGTCCCGTCAGCAAGCCGCTCGATATCCAGATCACGGCCGCCGACAACGGCCTCGATGTCGATGTGCGCGGCTCCGGCCCGCTCGGCACGGCGCTGCTCGCCTCGCTGTCGAAACTTGCCGAGAAGCACAACCTCGCACGGCTCACACGCCATGGCGAACTTGTCATCATGCGCAAGCCGCCTGTGGTGCAGGTCGGCAAGGCGCAGGTCACGCTGCCGCCGGGCTCGTTCATGCAGCCGACGGCGCTCGGCGAGGAAGCCCTTGCGGCGCTGGCGTTCGAGCGCTGCAAGGGCGCAAAACATATCGCCGATCTGTTTTGCGGATTCGGTCCGTTCGCATTTCGGCTTGCGGAGAAATTCAAGGTCGCGGCCTTCGACAGCGATGCGGGAGCGGTCACGGCGCTGCAAAATGCAGTGAAGCAGACGCAAGGCTTGAAGCCGATCAGGGCCGAGATGCGCGACCTGTTTCGCCGTCCGCTGATGCCGCAGGAGCTGCGCGACTATGACTGCGTGGTGTTCGATCCGCCGCGTCAGGGCGCACAGGCGCAGTCTCAGCAACTCGCTGCCAGCAAGATCGCGCTGGCCGTCGCGGTGTCATGCAATCCGGCCACCTTCGCCCGCGACGCGCGCATTCTGATCGACGGCGGATTCAGGATCGAGCGCGTCACGCCGGTCGATCAGTTCCGCCACACGCCGCATGTGGAACTGGTGGCGCGGTTTAGAAGGTAATTTCACCAAAATAGATGCCCCTCACCCGCTCGCTTTGCTCGCGACCTCTCCCCGTAAACGGGGAGAGGTGAAAGAGCGACGATACTGCTCCCTCTCCCCGCTTGCGGGGAGAGGGTTGGGGTGAGGGGCAAATCGCTTCACGATAGTTAGAAACTACCTTCCCCACCGCTCCTGCCAGATCTTCTCGCCGATCGTACACGACACGCGCGGTTCGCGCGCCGCAGCCGGAACGATGCGCGGCTCGGGGACCCGATGCGCCACTTCCATCACCAGCTTGGTGCGGATCGCTTCCTTGAATTTCTCCTTGGTCTTGATCGGCACCACGAACGAGCCCGCGCCGCCGATCACGCAGTCCTCGTAATAGAGATCGAGATTCTCGATATCCATCGTGGCGTAGTTGGTTTCCTTGGACATGATCGGCAGGCCGTTGATGGTGATGCCCTTGGCCAGCGCGGCATCGCGCGCCACGGTCACCGGCTCGCCGTTGTTGTTCGGCCCGTCGCCGGAAATATCGATCACGCGGCGCAGCCCCTGATATTCATTGGCCTCGAACAGCGGCATGGCAAAATTGATCGCGCCCGAGATCGATGTGCGCGAGGCGCGCCGCAGCGGGGCTTTCAGGATTTCCTCGGCCAGCGCCCCGGCGGATTCCGGACCGTCGATCACCCGCCATGGCACCACGATCTTCTGGTCGGTCGAAGCCGCCCATTCGAAATAGGTCACCGCGACCTTGCCGGTCGGGCCGGTCTTGAGCGCCTGCAGGAATTCCTTCGAGGTGACCGCGAGGGCATAGCCTTCCCGCTGCAGCGCCAGTTCGTCCATGTCCATGGAATAGGAGACATCGACCGCGAGGATTAGTTCGACATCGACCTTGGCCTCGGCAGCAGCGGCTGGCGAAGACGGCGCGGCCGGAGCCGCAAGGCCGGGGACGTCGCCGCCGGCTATGGCGCCCGCCACAAGGATCGCTCCGATCGAGACACACCAGCGCATTGGCGGACCTCCCGTCGTTCAGGCCGCAATGGTGACACGGCCCGCCCCGGCCGGGAAGCCGAAAGCCGGGCTGCACCCGTCCTGTGCACAGCAACCCGCCTTCGCGCCCTTTTTCGGGCCGAATGCCCGGTCCGGAGGCATTTACCAACATTTCACGGAATTTATTTACGTTTGCAGAGCGGACGCCCTGCCATGAGAACGGGTCGCCGACTGGAAATTGCCACACCGTTAAGCCTCCCCAGGCGTCGAATTCATTTTCGACGGCCAGACCCCTGCGTTTGGTTTTGTCTCGCGTTTTCTTAGACGGGGTCAGAAAGACCTCGAAAGGACTGATTTGATGCTTTCCCGGCTCTCCATCCGAACCAAGCTCGTCGCCCTCGTCTCCCTCTTGCTGGTTGCCCTCACTGCGATGGGCCTGTTCGCCATCGTGGAGATGCGCGCGATCAATGCCTCCGCACAGGACATCAAGACAAGCTGGCTGCCGAGCGTCCGCCTGATCGGCGAATTGCGCACCCAGTCGGCGCGCTACCGGGCGGTGCTGCGCGATTACCTCACCGAGCCGGACGAGAAGTTCATGGCGGATATCCAGCGCAATCTCGATGCCCGCGCCAAGGATTACGACACCGCGAACAAGGCCTATGAGCCGCTGATTTCGTCGCCGCAGGAAGCCGCGCTGTACAAGGAACTGTCGGCAACCTGGAAGACCTTCCGCGAAGCCGCCGATGAAGTCGTCGCTCACGCCCGCAAGGGCGAGACGGCCAAGGCGCGCGCCGTCAACGCCCAGCGCGCGACCCCGGCCGGCCGCAGCATGGATGCCGTGCTGGCGAAGCTGGTCGAACTGAACGACAACGGCGCTGCAGCGTCGGGGCAGAAAGCCGAAAACGACTATGAACTGGCGTTCCGCGTCGTATGGGGCGCGCTCATCGCCATGGTGCTGCTCGGACTTTGCACCGCGGTCCTGATCGTGCGCGATGTCGCCCGCGGCATCGGTTCGGTTCTGATGCCAATGCGTGCGCTGGCGACCGGCGATCTCTCCATCCACGTTCCCCATCAGGGCGAGAGCACCGAGATCGGCCAGATCGCAGACACCGTGCAGGTGTTCAAAGATGCGATGATCGCCAAGAAGGCCGCTGACGAAGCCGCAGCAGCCGAAGCCGCCGTCAAAATGCGCCGCGCCGAAGTTCTGGACACGACCACGCGCAGCTTCGAGGGCATGATCGGCGAGTTGATCAACTCGCTCTCGTCGGCCTCGACCGAGATGGAAGCCACCGCAGGCACGCTGACCAACGCCGCCGACAACACCCGGCAGCTTTCCAGTGCGGCGGCCAATGCATCGCACGACGTCTCGGAAAGCATCCAGTCGACCGCGGCCGCCACCGAGGAAATCACCACCTCGGTCAAGGAAATCGGCCGTCAGGTGCTGGAATCCAGCCGCGTCGCCCAGGTCGCCGTGCAGCAGGCCGAAAAGACCGACGCCAGCATTGCCGAGCTGTCGCAGGCTGCCAACCGCATCGGCGACGTAGTGAAGCTGATCACCGCCATTGCCGACCAGACCAACCTGCTGGCGCTCAATGCCACCATCGAAGCCGCGCGCGCGGGCGAAGCCGGACGTGGATTTGCCGTGGTCGCATCCGAGGCCAAGGCGCTGGCCTCCCAGACCGCCAAGGCCACCGACGAGATCACGGCGCAGATCTCCGACATGCAGGTCGCCACAGGCGACTCCGTGCTGACGATCAAGGAGATCAGCAGCACCATCAACCTGATGTCGGAAATCTCCTCGACCATCGCCGCCGCGGTCGAGGAACAGGGCGCCGCGACCCAGGAAATCGCGCGCAACGTTCAGCAGGCCGCCGAACTCAGCATGCGTGTCGCGGGCAACATCACCGATGTGGACCGCAGCAACGGCGAGACCGGCGCGGCATCGGCGCAGGTGCTCTCAGCCGCGCAATCGCTGTCGCGGGAAAGTAACCACCTGCAGATGGAAGTCCGCAATTTCCTCTCCACGATCCGCGCCGCCTAGACAGATTCGTCAGGCGAACAAATTCAGGAGCCGGCGGCGCGAAAGCACCGCCGGTTTTTTCATGACGCGCATCAAACGCGACGCATGCGTTCCGCGCAGCGGGCATCGGCGCAAACGCCGCAAGTAAAAGCCGTTTTTCGAATCCCCGCGCCACACACCTTTACGAACATTTCACCTCACGCAACGAGATTGAAAATGAACGAATCCGAATCGTTGCAAGGCGGCCCGGCGTTCGATCAGTCACCGCCGTACGGCATATCGCGCCCCTCTGCACTCTCATCCATCGGTCAGAAAGACTCAGGATACCATCATGCTTTCAAGGCTCTCCATCCGCTCCAAGATCACTGCCGTTCTCGCCATCCTGCTCGTCGCAATGGCCGGCCTGGGCCTCTTCGCCATCCGCCAGATGCAGGCCATCAACGCCAACACCATCGACATTCAGACCAACTGGATGCCCAGCGTTCGGGTCCTCGGCGATCTGCGCGCCAGCGTGATCACCTATCGCAACGTGATCCGCGAGCACATGCTGTCGGAGCTGATCGAGGAAAAGCAGGCGCAGGAAAAGACGCTGGAAACGGTGCTTGAAGCCAACACCAAGGCAAGGAAGCTTTACGAGAAGATGATCGCATCTCCGGAAGAGCGCGCCCTGTACAACGAGTGGGTGGATATCTGGGAAACCTACAGGAAGGGCACCCAGGACGTCATGGCGCTGTCACGCAAGGCCGCCGGCTCCTATCCACGCGAGGCGCATGACCTGAACACGCTGACCGTCAACCTGATCGGGATCAAGGCAGACGGCGTCCTGAACAAGAGCATCGAGCTTAACAACAAGGGGGCCGACGCCGCCGGCCAGGAAGCAACCAGCAGCTACAACACGGCGTTCATGCTGGTGGCGATCATCCTCGGCGCTGCTGTGCTGATCGGCTGCCTTGTCGGCGTGTATCTGGTGCGCGACGTGTCGCGCGGCATCGCCTCGATCGTGTCGCCGATGAAGTCGCTGGGCGAAGGCGATCTCACCGCCATCGTGCCGCATCAGGGCGAGAAGACCGAAATCGGAACCATGGCCGACACCCTGCAGGTGTTCAAGGACGCCCTGATCGCCAAGAAGGCCGCCGATGAAGCCGCAGCCGCCGATGCAGACGCCAAGATC
>CAZQMD010000143.1:0-12004 GCA_964594185.1 uncultured Afipia sp.
CGCCGCCATCGCCTCGGCCAGAACACCGCGAATGCGCGCGGCCTCCTTCTCATCGACCAGCGACGGATCGAGATAAAAATCGAGCCCCGCCGCGCGTTCGATCACGATGTCGCCCTTCCCGCTCACCGCATCGAGCAGGCTGTCGACCGCATAGGGAATGACCTCGCGGCTGATGCCCTTCATCGTGATCGGCGGCAGCGGATGCGCGGCCACCACATCACTGACCAGCGCAAAGGTCTCATAGCTGATGACGATGCGGCCGGGTTCGGCGATGGACTGCAGCCGCGCCGCAAGGTTCGCCTCCGCGCCGATGATCGTGTAGTCCATGCGGTCGGCGCTGCCGAAATTGCCGACATTGCAGTAACCGGAATTGATACCGATGCGGGCCTTGAACGGCTGCTCGACACCTTCGGCGCGCCACTTCGCATTGAGTTCGACAAGACGGCCCTGCATTTCCCACGCCATGCGCAGACAGGCCTGCGCATCCAGCCGCTCGCCCTTGGTTTCGGGATCGCCGAAGAAAATCAGCATCGCATCGCCGATGAACTTGTCGATGGTGCCGCCATGCCTGAGCGCGATCGCGGACATCTCCGTGAAATATTCGTTGAGCAGTTGCGTGATCAGTTCCGGCTGCAGCCGCTCGGTGGTGGCGGTGAAATTCTGGATGTCCGAGAAGAAGATCGTGAGCTTCTTGCGTTCGGTCTGGATGGTGACGTCCTTCTGACCGCTGAAAATGCTCTTGTAGATCTGCGGCGAGATATAGCGCGAGATCTTCATCGACAGCGTCGCGAGGAAATCATTGTTCGCCTCAAGCTCCTTGTTCATGCCCATGATCTGCAGAGATTGACGCCGCTGCATGGCGAGAAACGAGACGCCGCAGAGCGCGGTCAGCGCGAAATAGGCCAGCAGGTATTTGAACGACAGGATATTGGCGGCGATCGGCTGCGCGATGATTACCTCCTGAATGCCGCGCACATCGCCGACCTTCCAGTCCTTCTTCGGACTTTCAGGATGGGAGTTGTGGCAGCTGACGCAGGCCGCGCCCATGATGATCGGGGCCACAAGACGCACGCGGTCACTGAACAGCGAATGCGAGGAATCCTCGATCTTCTGGTCCGGATTGGCGCGCAGGCTTGCCAGTGCACCGACCTCGAACGAATCGAGCTGGTGCGGCGAACGGTTCTTGAAGGGATAATCCGAGACGAAGCGGTAGATGATGTTCTGCTGCTGTTCGCTGATGACCTTGCCGAGTTCGAGCGACAGCGTCGCCGGAATCGGGACCGCGCCCGGGATGATCTCATAATTATGAACGACCTGGGTCTGCCCGGAATGGGAGAGGATACGTCCGACGACATTGCTGGCGTAATAGCTGCGGACGCTGCTCACCAGCGAATTGAGATCGGTGGCCTGCCGCCGCAGCGCAGCCTCGCCGAGATTGGTCAGATCCAGCCATACGGCCACCGGCAGCAGCGCCAAAAGCAGGGCGATCAGAAACCCGGTCAGAATGCCGCGCGAACGGAGATTTCCGGGATTGGTCTTGTCCATGAGTTTCGTCCCCGCCACGGCTATGCCATTCTAATGCAGCGGCTTTCGCAAACCAATGACACCTGCGTCAACGGGCCGCCGGTGGAACGCTCGCCGCCGCCGGGTGTTGAAATCGGCAAGCCGAGGCAACACGTAAGACGCGTGACGAGCCGAAAACCCGAGGTACGGACATGGTCAAGGTCGTTTATGAGGTGGTCGAGCACGATGGCGGTTGGGCCTACAAGTTCAACGGCGTGTTTTCGGAGACCTTCCCCACCCGTGACGCGGCACACGCCGCCGCGACCCGCGCGGCCGCGGAACAGCGGGTGCCCGGACGAACCGAGGTCATTCAGTTCGAGGACGGCCAGGGCAACTGGCGTGAGGAAACCGCCAAAGGCACCGACCGGCCGTCCACCGAGGTGGTGGACAAGAAATCCCGGTAACCGTCCGGCGCTTTTTGCCGCGCCCCCGCTTTCCCTTCCTGCGGAAATTGTTCTAGAAGACCGCCATGAGCAGGGGCGGCAGGGCACTTCAGAACTGGCTGGATACGCACGGTCTCGGCGCGATCATCGCCGCCGTGCTCGGTGTCATTGTGGTCCTCGCGCTCATCCTTGTGGTCGGCGGATATTATATCGTCACGCCATAGGCCTCAGCGGACTGCCAACCCGGCTGCACGACGCGGCGTAAACTTCACATCCATTTCAGCGAGATCAGCAGTGGCCGCCTCGACCGACGTCATCTTCAGTGAGGCCATCTCGTTTCTTCAGGCCGGGCGGACACGCGAGGCCGAGAAGGCCCTTCGCAGGCTGCTGCGCCGGACGTCCGATCATCCGCTGGCGCTGAGCGTGCTCGGCGCCATTCTGGTCGGAACCGGCAAATTCGCGGAAGCCGAAAAATTCCTGCGGTCCGCCGTGAAGCTCAATCCGAGCGCCCATGCCGCGCTTTACAATCACGGCATTGCGCTCAAGGCACTCGGCCGTCCGGACGAAGCGCTCGCTCAGTTCACCCAGGCGCTCGCGATCAATCCGGATGACGCCGAGACGCTGAGCAATCGCGGCACCGTGTACAACGATGTAAAAAACTTCGAAGCCGCGCTCGCGGATTTCGACAAAGCGATCGCGGCGCAGCCAAACTACGCGCTGGCCCATCACAACAGGGGCAATGCGTTGTCCGGCCTCGACCGCCATGACGACGCACTGGCGGCGTATCAGCGCGCGGTGGCGCTGATGCCAAACCTCATCGACAGCTGGGCGGCCATCGGCCGCAGCCTGCAAAAGCTCGAGCGGCATGAGGAATCCGCCGCGGCTTTCGAGACCGCGCGGAAGCTGCCGCAGCCGCGCGCGGCCAGTAACCACCGTCGCGACTAGACCTCGTCGCGGAAATACGGCTCGACCGGACCGCTGAGCTTCATGGTCACGGGATTGCCGTGGCGATCCTTCGATGAGCCGACAGCAACGCGAATCCAGCCCTCGCTGACGCAGTATTCCTCGACATTGGTCTTCTCGGCGCCCTTGAAGCGGATGCCGACATCGCGCGACAGCACCTCCGCGTTGTAATACGGGCTGCGCGGATCGATGGAGAGACGGTCGGGCAATGCGCTCATCTTGGTATCCTGATTCGAGTTGGCTTCGAGATGTCCTGATTTACAGGAACTTTTCAATATCGCGGGTCAGCGATGCCGGCGTCGTGGTCGAGCCATAACGTGCGACCACCTTGCCTGCGCGATCGACCAGGAATTTCGTGAAATTCCATTTGATCGCGGTCAGGCCGAGCACACCCGGCTTTTCCTTTTTGAGATGATCGAACAGCGGCAGCGCCTTGTCGCCGTTGACATCGATCTTGCCGAACATCGGAAACGTCACGTCGTATTTCTGCGAGCAGAACGTCGCGATCTCCTGCGCGCTGCCCGGCTCCTGACCGCCGAACTGATTGCAGGGAAATCCGAGCACCGAAAAGCCGCGCTGGCCGAACTTGCGCTGCAACTCCTCGAGCTGCGCATATTGAGGCGTGAAGCCGCAGGCGCTCGCGGTGTTGACGATCAGCAGCACCTGCCCCTCATAGGCCTTCAGCGACTGCTCCTTACCGTCCAGCATCGCCGCCGAGAAATCGTAAACCGTGGTCACTGCTGCTCCAGATTGCTCGTCATCCAAACATATCGTTCAGCACATACGGCGCCATCCCGGCGAAAGCCGGGATCCATCACCCCTGTCGCCGTTTCAAGACAGAAAATCCAGCCATCATTTCAACAGGCAATTCTGTGGTTATGGGTCCCGGCCTTCGCCGGGACGACATCGAATTACGTCCGGAACCCGCCCTTGCGCTGATCCGCCAGCCAGTCGGAGAGCTTCGCCGGCGCAGCCTTTTTCTCCGGCTTCGCGCCCGCCGTTCTCTTTCCCGCCTTCCTCACGGTCTTCGCCGGCGCCGAGGCCGCCTCGGTGGCTTCCCGGGCGAGACGCAGCGCACGCAGCTTTTCCATGTTGGCGCGCACCGCGCGATTTTCGATCTCATACTGTGGAAGGGATTTGTCGCCGTCGCGTTTTTGGCCGTGCGGCTTTTCGCTGTTTTCGCTCATGATTGGCTCCGAATTGGGACATCGCGTGCCCTCGGCTCGCATCCAGGCGGAACCGGCATGCGCGGACCCAGCCCGGACGTCACCGTCCGCATCGCTGCAGCGGTCCCTTTAGCCGATCCCCGCAGCCATGTCTTGAATCATGTCTCGCAAGTCTCGTATCCGGTCTTGCCTCGCCACGGACGGTGATTTACCGGAGGTCGGCAATATTGCGCCAAATCCGACCGTCCGATTCCAGGCGCCATCAGGCCTCGGAAAGCCATAATTGTTCAACAATTTGGGCGAAACTGGCCGCTTTCTGGTGGACCGATCCCGACATTCGCATTCTGCTTCAGCAGGCATGCCTGCAAATGTCAGGATCAAGGGGCCGCCAGCGATGGCGCATACCCGCGGCAGAGTGATCTCAGGTGGCGATCCGGACGACATATATCGTGTTGCTGAGCGGCGTGGGCATCCTCGCCGCTGCGGGCGGCTGGATGATCGGCGACCAGTTGTTTTTTCAGAGCGCATCCGCATCCCTGACTCCGGATGAACCATCCTTCGAGGCGCGCTATCCGGTCTCCAACACCATGATCAAGCAAGACCGCATCATCGCGACGCCGATCCCGGCGCAACGCGAGGAGCCCGCCATTCCGAATGACATGCTGGAGACGGCCCGCGCCTGGCTCAATGCGCCGGTGACCCTGCCGCGCAGGATGACCGCGAAATCCGAAAAGCCCTCGCGCCTGTTCCTTAACGACAGCCAGATCGCCGGCATCAAGAAACGGCTGAACCTCACCCCGGCGCAGCAGAAATACTGGCAGCCGGTGGAAAACGCGATGCGTGAGGTCACGCTGCAGATCGAGGATTACCAGAAGCGGCTGAAGAAGGATCGCGATGATTCCTTCGACACGCAGAGCGACGCCATCGCGCGGCTGAAGACCACGACGCGCGCGCTCTACGCCCAGCTCAGCGGCACGCAGAAGAACGATCTCGCGCTGCTGGTGCGCATGGCGGGCTTGGGGCCGGCCTTCGCCGAGCTGACCGGCACAAAGGCCGCGAAGAACGAGAGCGAAGATTCGCGGTGATATCCCGCCGCCTCATTGCGAACGAGGCAAAGCAATTTTTAAAGTCAAAAAAACAGGTGGATTGCTTCGTCGCAAGTGCTCCTCGCAATGACGAATACATAAGATCGTCGTCCCCGCGCAGGCGGGGACCCATAATAGTTACCAAATGCAGCAAGGTGCGTGGCATCGGCCGCGAACACAATGCGCTCCCTCTCCCCGCTTGCGGGGAGAGGGTTGGGGTGAGGGGCATGCCGAAAGAATCATTAGTAGGTGAGAGGCCCCTCACCCGCTCGCTTCACTCGCGACCTCTCCCCGCAAGAGCGGGGCGAGGTAGAATAAACTCGCAGCGCGCTAATTCCTGAACTCATTCGTCAGTTCGCCCACACCATCGATCGCAACGGTGATTGTGTTGACCGGCTCCTTCATCACCCCGACGCCGAGCGATGTGCCGCAGGCGATGATGTCGCCCGGCAGCAGCGTCATGTCATGGGAGATCTTGCTGACCAGCTCTTGCGCCGAGAAGATCATGTCCGAGATCCGGTAGTGCTGCCGCTCCGCGCCGTTGAGAATGGTGCGCACGGTCAGCTTGGACGGATCGATATCGGTGACGATGACCGGGCCGAACGGACAGAAATCGTCGAAGCCCTTGGCCCGCGCCCATTGCTGGAAGGTCGGGTCCTTGTTGAGAATGTCCGCCGCCGTGATGTCATTGACGCAGGTGTAGCCGAGGATGAAATCATCGGCTTCTGCAACCGAGACCGCGCGGCAGGTCTTGCCGATCACGATGGCCAGTTCGCCTTCATAGACCACCTTGCCGTCATACCATGCGGGCTTCTGCACCACCGCATTCGGCGACGCCGCTGTCGTCGGCGCTTTCAGAAGATACAGCGGCTCCGGAGGCTCGGGCTTGTCGAGCTTTGCCGCCAGCGCATGAAAATTATTCCACAGCGCGACGATCTTGCTCGGCACGCATGGCGCGAGCAGTTCGACATCGGACAGCGACAACGTCGTGCCATTCGCCGTCGGCGCATCGAACATGTCGCCGTGATGCACGACGATACTCTCTCCCGACAACGCGCCGAATCCGGTCTGATCCTGATGGCGAAAGCGAACCCAGTTGGTCACGATGATCGTCTCCCTTAGATGTGGCTGAAGCAGCGAGGCCGTTTCATCCGCTGGTCGTCCCGGCGAAAGCCGGGACCCATAACCACTGACCGAGCGACGGAAAACGGATTGTGCAAAATCTCTCAACTCAGGGAGTATGGGTCCCGGCTTTCGCCGGGACGACGCAGAAATTTACTCAATACAGCCCCGCGACATTCGCGCGCTGCATGACCAGAGCTAGCACCGTGTCGATGCTCGGCGTCGGCATTCTGGTCAGCTTGCCCATTTCCTGAACCACAGTGACCAGCGGATCGATCTCCATGGGGCGGCCGCGCTCGAGATCCTGCAGCATCGAGGTCTTGTGCGCGCCGACCTTGCGGCCGCCTTCGATGCGCCGGTCGACATCGACGCGGAATCTGACGCCGAACGTCTCGGCGATCTGCTGCGCTTCGACCATCATCGAGCGCGTCACCGCACGGGTGCCGGGATCGCTGCACAGAATATCGAGTGTCGCATGGGTGAGCGCGCTGATCGGATTGAACGAGACGTTGCCCCACAGCTTGAGCCAGATCTCGTCGCGGATGTTTTCAAGCACCGGAGCCTTCAGGCCCGCCTTCTCGAACAGCGCCGAAAGCGCTTTCACATCGTCGGTGATTTCGCCCGACGGCTCGCCGAGCGGAAAACGATCGCCGTAGATATGACGGATCACGCCCGGAGCCTCGATCTCAGTGGCCGGATAGACCACGCAGCCGATGGCACGCTCCGGCCCGAGTTCTTTCCACTGGCGGCCGCCGGGATCGATGCTCTCCAGCGTCGAGCCCTCGCAGAGATTGCCGTGCTTGTAGAAGTACCAGTAGGGAATGCCGTTGACGGCGGTGACGATGCGCGTCTTCGGCCCGAGCAGCGGCTGCATCGCTTCGATCACGCCAGTGATCGAATGCGCCTTGAGACAAATGATGACGACATCCTGCACGCCAAGCTCGGCAGGATTGTCGGTGCAGCGCGGATGAACCGTGCGCTCCTCGCCATCGATCAGAAGCTTCAGGCCGTTGGCCTTCATCGCCGCCAGATGCGCGCCCCGCGCCACCAGGCTGACATCGGCTCCCGCCAGCGCGAGCTGGACTCCGAGATAACCGCCGATCGCGCCCGCACCGTAAATACAGATCTTCATCGCCCTGCCCCCGAAATGACTGCCCGATGCGGAATGTTAAAAAAAAGCAGGGCGCTTTCACACGACTGGGGAGTGCATATGATCGCGCCCTGCAGGGAGAACCGTCAGGCAAACGCGAGTTCGGCAGAGCTTGCGCCGGGACGCGGCATCATTCCGAAGCCGGCCGAGGCGTTGATATCCCGCATGCTGATCACACCGATCAGCGTGTAATCGTCGATCACCGGCAGATGCCGGATATGATTGTCATTCATCAGGTCGCGAACGTATTCGAGCGAGTCTGTCGAGTGGCATGACACCAGCCGCTGCACGGAGATCAGCGCTGAAACTTTCATGCTCAGTCCCGCCTGGCCGTGTTCGGCGACGGCGCGCACCACGTCGCGCTCCGTGAACATGCCAACCGCAACATTGCCCTCGGTGCGGCACACATCCTTCACCACAAGCGCGCTGATGTTCTCGTCGCGCAGCAGCCGCGCGGCCGTTGCGACGGTTTCATTCATGCGGACGGTGGCGATACGGGTGCTCTTCCTGTTCAGGATGTCTCCGACTCTCATCACAACCTCCCTGTTCGTGGCGGGGATTGTTTTCCCCGGGGCGCCGATGTCCGAGGATGGATGTCCTCGTTGACGCCCCGATATTGGTATACATTATGCCACGAGTCAATTGGAACGAATTCCTATTTTCGTGGAATGCCACGGCCTCCTTCCGCGGCGTTTTCCGGTTTTCCGTCAGCTTTGATCGGCGTCACGGCCGCCTTCATGCCGTCACCACTTCGCCTTTTGCAGAAAAGTTCGCCGCCATTTGGCCTTATGCGCAAATGCCCTCCTCAAGCCCTCTGAACACCTCCGGGAAGACCGAGAAATTATCTCACCCAAGAGCTTCCGCGGGCCGCGACGTGTGGCCACATCGCTTGCGACACAGAATCGCAGCGGCACCCTGCTGTCGAAACTGCTGTCTGCGATGAACGTTGGTGGCTTGCCAACGCAGGCTCACTGGTGAACGTCAGCCGCCTGATGAGTTACTTCTGGCGAGCGTCGCCCATAACGCAGATGCCCGGCACGAGGCCGGGCATGATGACGTTTTATTTGATGTTGGGTGTTGAAATTTTCTCGACGCAGAGCGCGATGAAATTCCATCAACCCTTCAGAACATCCACCAAGGTTTTGCCGAGACGTGCGGGCGACGGCGAGACGCGAATGCCGGCGGCTTCCATCGCGGCGATCTTCGATTCCGCATCGCCCTTCCCGCCCGAGATGATCGCACCGGCATGGCCCATGCGGCGTCCGGGAGGTGCCGTGCGGCCGGCAATGAACCCGACCATCGGCTTCTTGCGTCCGCGTTTCGCCTCATCCTTGATGAACTGAGCGGCATCTTCTTCCGATGAACCGCCGATCTCGCCGATCATCACAATCGACTTGGTGGCAGGATCGGCGAGAAACAGTTCAAGCATCGAAATGAAGTCAGTGCCCTTCACCGGATCACCACCGATGCCGACAGCGGTGGTCTGGCCCAGGCCTTCGGCCCAGCTCTGGTTCTCCGCTTCATAGGTTAGCGTGCCGGAGCGCGACACGATGCCGACATTGCCCTTCTTAAAAATGTTGCCGGGCATGATTCCGATCTTGCACTCGCCCGCCGTCATCACGCCAGGACAGTTCGGACCGATCAGCCGCGAGTTCGAGCCTTCGAGCGCCCGCTTGACCCGCACCATGTCGGCGACCGGAATGCCTTCGGTGATGCAAACGATCAGCGGCACTTCCGCATCGATCGCTTCGCAGATCGCATCCGCCGCACCCGGCGGTGGAACGTAGATCACGCTCGCATCGGCGCCCGTTGTCTCTCGCGCTTCCGCCACGGTGTCGAACACCGGCAGGCCGAGATGAGTCGATCCGCCCTTGCCGGGCGACGTGCCGCCGACCATCTGGGTGCCGTAAAGCGCCGCCTGTTCGGAGTGAAAAGTGCCATTTTTCCCGGTAAAACCCTGGCAAATGACCTTGGTAGTGCTGTCGATCAGGATAGACATCAGGCGGCTTCCTTGCGTGTGGCGCGAACGATCTTCTGCGCGGCATCGTCGAGATCGTCGGCAGCAACGACATTCAGACCGGACTCGGCGATCACCTTCTTGCCAAGTTCGACATTGGTCCCCTCAAGCCGGACTACCAGCGGCACACCAAGCCCGACCTCGCGCACCGCAGCAACGACGCCCTCCGCCACGACATCGCAACGCATGATGCCGCCGAAGATGTTGACCAGAATTCCCTTCACGTTCGGATCGGACGTGATGATCTTGAAAGCAGCAGCGACCTTCTCCTTGGTGGCGCCGCCGCCGACATCGAGGAAGTTCGCCGGCGTCGCACCATAGAGCTTGATGATGTCCATGGTCGCCATCGCGAGGCCCGCGCCGTTGACCATGCAGCCGATGGTGCCTTCGAGCGCGATGTAATTGAGATCGTATTTCGACGCCTCGATTTCCTTTTCATCCTCTTCGGTAAGATCGCGCAGCTTCACGATATCCGGATGACGATAGAGCGCGTTGGAATCGAAATTGATCTTGGCATCGAGGCAGCGCAGCTCGCCCTGCTTCGTGACGACGAGCGGATTGATTTCCAGCATCGCCATGTCAGTGGTGACGAACGCGTTGTAGAGTTGCGCGGTCAGCTTCTCGGCCTGCTTGGCGAGGTCGCCGGTCAGCCCCAGCGCCTGCGCGACATGGCGACCATGATGCGCCATCACACCGGTCGCGGGGTCGACCGAGAATGTCACGATCTTGTCCGGCGTATCATGCGCGACCTTTTCAATATCCATGCCGCCTTCGGTGGAGACCACGAAAGCGATGCGCGACGTCTCGCGGTCGACCAGCATGGACAGATAGAATTCCTTCTCGATGTCGGAGCCGTCCTCGATGTAGAGGCGGTTGACCTGCTTGCCGGCGGGTCCGGTCTGCACCGTCACCAAGGTGCGCCCGAGCATTTCCTTGGCGAATGCGGCGACCTCATCAACAGACTTCGCCAGCCGCACGCCGCCCTTTGCATCCGGCGGCAATTCCCTGAACTGGCCCTTGCCGCGCCCGCCGGCGTGGATCTGCGACTTCACGACATAGACCGGTCCCGGCAGCGACTTCGCCGCAGCGATTGCTTCTTCAACCGTAAAGGCCGGCGCTCCGGCCGATACCGTCACTCCGAAATTCTTCAGGACCGCCTTGCCCTGATATTCGTGGATATTCATTGCAGTCCTCCCGTCATGACCGAAGTCAAGAAACGTCCTGTTTTCAGGCTTTTATCATCTTGTATTATGTATACCAGAGATTGCCCGCTCGTTTCTCGCCTGTCAATCGGTCCGCGAAAAGAAAAAGCGCGCCCATCCGGAGATGAGCGCGCCCTTTTGGGACAGATGTTTTGAAGTCGTATCAGGCCGTCTGTTGCGACTTGGCGACCACGACCTTGCGCCATGGCTTCAGCACGATAATCGCGAGCAGCGATGCGAGAATATTCGCGCCCGCCGCGACGATGAAGACCGTGTCCCACGTGCCCGAACTCTGCTGCATGTAGTTCGCGACAGGAACCAGCAACGCTGCCGTTCCTTTCGCGGTGTAGAGCAGACCGGCATTTGTGGTCGCGAACTTCGAGCCGAACGTGTCCGTGCAGGTCGATGGGAAGAGCGAGTAGATTTCACCCCATGCGAAGAACACGAAGCCCGAGAGCAGCACGAACCAAACCGGATCGTGGCCCCAGAGGTAGAGCATGTAGATGCCAACGCCTTCCATACCGAAGGCGATGAACATCGTGTTCTCGCGGCCGATCATGTCGGAGATCCAGCCAAAGAATGGCCGGGTCAGACCGTTGAGCACGCGATCGATGGTGGCGGCGAATGTCACGGCCGTCATCGTCACTGCCATCAGCGTGACAGGCACGCTGTCGACCTTCCAGTCGACCGCGATCGGCTTGAGGTTTGCAGTAACCATCAAGCCACCAGCGCCGACGATCACGAACATGAAGTACATCAGCCAGAAAATAGGCTGCCGCAGAACTTCGGTCGGACCGTAGTTGCGGCGGGTCTGGATGATGTTTGCGTTCTGGTTCACGCTCGGGACCTGTCCCGGCTTCGGCGCGAACAGGAAGAACGACAGAATGATGATGATGATGCCCTGCCCCAATCCGAAGTAGAGGAAGGTGGTCTGGAAGCCCTCGTCCTTGATCATCGCCTGGATCGGCGCAACCGTGAGCGCAGAACCCGCACCGAAGCCCGCTGCGGTGATGCCGGCCGCAAGACCACGCTTGTCAGGAAACCACTTGAGCGCGTTACCGACACAGGTGCCGTAAACACCACCGGCACCGATGCCTGCGATGATCATGCCGAGATAGAATCCGTTGAGCGATGTCGCCTGCGCGTTGATGGCCCAGCCTATCGCGCAGAGAATGCCGCCGACCAGAACGACAATGCGCGGGCCGTACTTGTCGACGAACCAGCCCTCGACAGGCACCAGCCACGTTTCGAACAGGACGAACAATGTGAACGCCCACTGGATCGATGCACGATCCCAACCGAATTTTTTCTGAATGTCGGGGACGAAGAACGTCCAGCCGTATTGATAGTTCG
>CAZQMD010000144.1:0-11981 GCA_964594185.1 uncultured Afipia sp.
CATCTCCGTGATGGGCGGCGAGCAGGCCTCCATGGTGCTCAGTCAATTGCGCCGCGACAACATCGAGGCCAAGGGCGGTACATGGTCTGCGCAGGAAGAGGATGCGTTCCGCAGCCCGATCCGCGAGCAGTATGAGACGCAAGGCCATCCGTATTACGCCACGGCACGGCTGTGGGACGACGGCGTGATCGATCCCGCCGACACGCGCCTCGTGCTCGGTCTTGGACTGTCGGCCGCCGCCAATGCGCCCATCGAGCCGCCGAAGTTCGGCGTGTTCAGAATGTGATGCGGAGCGCAACGATGACTGATCTTGTCCGCATCGAACGCGATCACGACGTGGCGCGCGTCACGCTGAACCGCCCCGAACTGAACAATGCGCTCAACAAGGCGCTGATCGAAGAGCTGCGCGCCGCCTTCGAGAGCATTGCCGCCGACCGCTCCATCGCCACGCTGGTGCTCGCAGGCGAGGGCAAGAGCCTTTGCGCCGGAGCCGACATCAGCGCCATGCGCGAGGCTGGCACATATACGCGCGAGGAGAACATCGCGGACGCCATGCCGCTGGTGCGGATGCTGTCCGCGCTGGACCGGATGCCCCAGACCACTATCGGCCGGGTGCAGGGGCCGATCTATGGCGGCGGTGTCGGTGTGGTTGCTGCCTGTGACATCGCCATCGGCACATCGAACGCGACGTTCTGCCTGTCCGAGGTTCGTCTCGGCATCGTGCCGGGCATGATCAGCCCTTACGTGCTGCGCGCCATCGGCGAGCGGACCGCGCGGCGTTACTTTCAGACCGCCGAGGTGTTCGACGCCACGGAGGCGATGCGGATCGGCCTGCTGCATGAAGTCGTGGAGCCGGATGCGCTGGATGAGCGTATCGGCAAGCTGCTCAAACAGTTGAAGTCCGCTGCGCCTGGCGCGCGCGCCATCGCCAAGAAGCTCGCTGGCGACATTGCGGGCCGCACCATCGACGAAGCGCTGATGAACGAGACGGCGCAATTGATCGCCGATGTGCGGGCGAAGCCCGAGGCGCGCGAGGGACTTTCGGCATTTCTTGAAAAGCGCAAGGCAGCGTGGAGTTGATCTGATGAACGCCAAAACTCCCGCCGCGCTTTACCGCCGCTTCAACACGTTGCTGATCGCCAATCGCGGCGAAATCGCCTGCCGCGTGATCCGTACCGCGCGGGCCATGGGCCTGCGTACCGTCGCAGTCTATTCCGAAGCCGACGCCGATGCGGTTCACGTCGCCATGGCAGACGATGCCGTGCTGCTCGGTCCCGCACGCGCACGCGACAGCTATCTGAATGTCGACCGCATCATCGAGGCTGCGAAGAAGACCGGTGCCGAGGCGATCCATCCGGGTTACGGCTTTCTGTCCGAGAATGCTGACTTCGCGCGCCGCTGTGCCGCCGAAGGCATCGTGTTCGTCGGCCCCACCGCCGAGATGATGGAAGCCATGGGCTCCAAGTCCGGCTCCAAGGCGCTGATGGAAAAGGCCGGCGTTCCGCTGGTGCCCGGCTATCACGGTGAGGCGCAGGACGAGAAAACGCTGGCCGATGCAGCCAGCAAGATCGGTTATCCGGTTCTCGCCAAGGCCTCCGCGGGCGGCGGCGGGCGCGGCATGCGCGTTGTCCGCAGCGCGGATGAATTGTCGGCGGCCATCGTCAGCGCCAAGCGCGAGGCGCTCGCGGCATTCGGCGATGACCGGATGCTGATCGAGAAGTTCGTCCTCAATCCGCGCCATATCGAAGTGCAGATCATTGGCGACAGCCACGGCAACCTGATCTCGCTGTTCGAGCGCGAATGCACCCTGCAGCGCCGCCATCAGAAGGTGATCGAGGAAGCGCCGTCGCCGACCCTTAATGCTGCGCAGCGCGATGCTGTCTGCGCCGCTGCGCGCAAGGCCGCCGGTGCGGTGAACTATGTCGGCGCAGGCACCATCGAGTTCGTCTCCGACGGCAAGGACACGTTCTTCATCGAAATGAACACGCGTCTTCAAGTCGAGCATCCGGTGACCGAACTCATCACCAGTGTCGATCTGGTTGAACTGCAGTTGCGCGTCGCCTTCGGTGAGAAGCTGCCGCTGGCGCAGGATCAGATCACGCTCAACGGGCACGCTATCGAAGCGCGCGTATACGCCGAAAATCCGAACAAGAATTTTATGCCGTCCGTGGGCCGGATCCGCACCTGGCGCACGCCGGAAGAAGTGGACGGCCTGCGCATCGATGCGGGTTATGCCGAGGGCAAGACCGTGTCGCCGAACTACGACGCCATGCTGGCCAAGGTCATCGCCTGGGCGCCGACGCGCGATCTCGCGATCTCGCGGCTCAACCGCGGCCTGCAGGAAACCGACGTCCGCGGCATCGTTACCAACATTCCATTCCTGTCGGCGTTGATTACTCATCCGGATGTGCGCGCGAACGCCATCGACACCAGCTTCATCGAGCGCGAGCTTGCGAAGCTGACGCCTGCCGAAGCCGAATTGACCGATCTCGAACTCGCCGCTGCCGTGGGCGCGATCCTCCAGAGTGAGACTGCCGCCGCGGGTGCTGACGTGAAGTCGCCATGGCGTGCGGGAGCAGGCTGGGCCGCAGTTGCCGCGCGCCGCCGGCGCTTCCTGTTCCGGCAAGCAGACGGCACCGAGCGCAAGGTCTCGCTGCGTTACGGACAGGGCGCTGCGACGCTTGCAATCGACGGACGGATCACGGCGTTTGCGAGTTCTGCGTCACCGCGCGGCGGCCTCGATCTGGTGCTCAATGGCGTGAAACATCATGTGACGGGTCTTCTCGACGGCCATGAAGTCTATGTCCGTACCCGCCATGGCCGTTTCGAAGTCCATTGGGTCGATCCGTTCGGCACCGAGGATGAAGAGCAGGCGGGCGCGGACCGCGTGGTTGCGCCATTGCCGGGCACCGTGGTTGCGATCCTCGTCGAAGAGGGCGCGTCGGTCGAGAAGGGCGCCGCGATCCTCACGCTTGAAGTCATGAAGATGGAGCAGACGCTGCGCGCGCCGTTTGCCGGCACCGTGAAGGCGGTCAAGTGCAAGGTCGGCGACATTGTGCAGGAAGGCATCGAACTCGCAGAGATCGAGCCAAAAGCTTGAATGTGAAGGCGTCAGCATGAGCGATCAGGTCCGCATTGTCGAAGTCGGCCCGCGTGACGGGCTGCAGAACGAGAAAACGCCGGTAACCGCCGAGGCGCGGATTGCGTTCACTGAAAACCTGATCAAGGCAGGACTTCACACCATCGAGGTCGGCAGCTTTGTCTCGCCGAAAGCCATCCCGCAGATGGCCAATTCGGATCAGGTGCTGCGGGCTATCGATCATCATCCCGACAGCGAGTTTCATGTCCTCGTTCCGAACGAGAAAGGATATGACGGCGCGAAAGCTGCTGGCGCGAAAGTCATCGCGGTATTCGCTTCGGCCTCGGAAGGTTTCTCAAGAGCCAACATCAACTGCACCATCGAAGAATCCATCGCGCGGTTCATTCCTGTTCTGGAGCGTGCGAAAGCGGACGGAATCAAGGTGCGCGGTTATGTTTCCTGCGTGCTCGGCTGTCCCTACGACGGCGAGGTCAAGCCTTCCGCCGTGGTCGCTGTGACGAAGAAGCTGTGGGATCTCGGCTGTTACGAGGTCTCGCTTGGCGACACCATCGGTGTCGGCACGCCGGAGAAAGCAAGGCAGCTCTTGCGAGCGGTCGCAACCGAAGTGCCGATCCAGAATCTCGGCATGCATTTCCACGACACTTACGGACAAGCGCTGGCCAATCTCTATGCAGGTCTGGAAGAGGGCGCGCGCGTGATCGATTCCGCCGCAGGCGGTCTTGGCGGCTGCCCCTACGCGCCGGGGGCCACGGGTAATGTCGCCACCGAGGATGTCGTCTACATGCTGGAAGGCATGGGCGTTGCGACCGGGGTGGACATGGCGCAGCTTCTGGTGGCCACCAACGGCATTGCCCAGGTCCTTGGCAAGAAACCGGTCAGCCGCGTGGCGTCGGCGCTGAACGCCAAAGCGCGCACTTAAAATCTCTTTCTCGTGATCGCGAAAGCAGCGCTGCACCGCAGCGGCCCTCACGCATGGAAAAAATGTATCTGACGACGTAACGAACGCGCGTTCGTTCCGAACATCCTCAAAGCGGCATCCGCCGCCTCATAAACCGATTTCAGAGGATGACTCTCATGGTACGCACTTCACGCATCGCGCTCGGCGCCACCGCGGCAGTTCTTTCGCTTGGTCTGGCCTTCGCGCCGGCCGCCTTTGCGCAGGACAAGATGTCCAAGGACGGCATGAAGAAGGAAGACACCATGTCGAAGGACGGCATGAAGAAAGGCGATGCCATTTCCAAGGACTCGATGTCCAAGGATGCGATGAAGAAGGGTGACGGAATGAAAAAGGACGGGATGAAGAAGTAAGACTTCTTCATCGGCAGTCGGCACAGGCTCGCTCCACGCGGAGCGGGCCTGTCAGGCGTCGTGCCTGAGCGATATAACTGGCGATGTTACCAGCGATATTACTTCTTGGCCTTGCGGGCGGCGTAACGCGCGTCGCGTGCGGCTTTCTGCTGGGCCTTGAGCGCAGCTTCGGCAGCTTCCTTCTCGGCCTGAAGGCGCAGCGCTTCCGCAGCGGCCTGCGCCGCGAGTTCGGCTTCGCGTGCGCGCTTCTCGGCCTTCGCCGCGTCACGCAGCTTCTGCGCTTCCGCACGGGCGGCTGCCTGAGCCTGACGCTCGGCAGCGCGCTTCAGCACTTCCGGATCGTCGGCGGCGGGCTTGGCCTTGAATTTCTCAACAATGTTCTTTCTGGCATTCCGCGCGGCTGCCGCCCGGTCCGCGAAGCTTGGTTCCTTGAAACCCATACGGTCGATGTCTCTCTCTTGGGGGATGCGTTGCGCGGCTTGTAGCAGATTTGGCGGACGTGTCAGCGGCAGTCTGTTGAAGACTTTGACGATCCTGGTGAGAAGGAGGTAGCTGGAGCCCTGGAGAGCACAACCACCTTAGAAAATCTCCAACCCGAATAGGGAAGCGTTGCTGTCTGAATTTAAGCACTGCGCGCTGCCGGTAAGATTTGTATTGCATTCCCAAGGCCTTGGACAGCCGGTTCCGCTTGGGCTGCTGGCATGCGGAAAACGCCGAAAAAACAGTGCCAAAGATGGCGAAAAGGTGTTGCCGGGGGGCTACATCAGCCTTGGTGGAATCCTCTTAGGTTGGGAGCAAGTTCATTGTTTTTATCCCGGGGGATTTCATGAAAAAGTTTCTGATCGCGGCTGCCGTTGCAGCTCTTGGTGCGACCGGCGCGCAGGCCGCCGATATCGCAGCCCGTCCGTACACCAAGGCTCCGGTCTACGTTGCGCCCGTCTATAACTGGACCGGCTTCTACGCCGGCGTTCACATCGGCGCTGCGTTCGGTGGCGATGATGGCGTCTCGCAGGTTCTCCCGGTGCCGGCAACGTTCCCGCTCACATCGGGCAACCGCGATGCCGTGTTCCTCGGCGGCGGCCAGATCGGCGCCGACTATCAGTTCGCTCCGAACTGGGTTGTCGGTATCGAAGGTCAGATCAGCGGCCTCGCCAACACCAACCGCACGTTCACCAGCACGTTCAGCGGCGGCACCGTGATTACGGATCGCGGCACGGAATGGCTCGCTTCGGTCACCGGCCGCCTCGGTTACACCTGGGGTCCGGGCCTGATCTACGCCAAGGGCGGTGTCGCGTTCCGTGACGACGGCAGCACCAGCTTCACCGTTGCCAACCTTCCGACCCCGTTCGTGCTTGGCCGCGAGACCACCGGCTGGACCGTCGGCGGCGGTCTTGAATACCTGTTTGCACCGAACTGGTCGGCGAAGGTCGAGTATCAGTACTACAACTTCGATAACACCAACTTCTCCACGGTCGCCGGTTCGACCACGCCTGTTTCGTTCAGCTACAAGGACGACATTCACACTGTGAAGGTCGGCGTAAACTATCGCTTCAACTGGGGCGGCCCGGTCGTCGCGAAGTACTAAGTCATCTGGACTAAACCGTACTGATCTTTTCTGAACTCCAGTTTCAGACTTAAGCCCGGCCTCGCGCCGGGCTTTTTGTTGGATGAGTATTGAAGGTGCATCCGCTCGCGAAGAGATGGACGCGCAAGCTCAGGGTGCTGACGGTGATCTGTCGGGCGTTGCCTAATGCGAGTGCGCCTTGGGCAAATCAATCCGTCAGTTTTGTAAGCTCTCTGTCCGCGAGACGGCGCATTCTGATGCCGCCCATGAAGGCGGCAAGAATTCCTGCGGCGCCACCGGCGAGCTGCTTCCATTCATCGCTTGTGATTGGGACGCTGCCGTCCCACACCTGCGACAATCTTAAGCCAACCTCGTTGAGTTTTTGATAGATCGCCAGATAAGGAAGAAGAACGCCTGCGAGGATCAGGCCGACGCCGATGTTGTTGTAGAAAATCGCGCGGAGCTTGATGCGCTCGCTGTCGGCGGCCTTGCTCATAACCTGCTCGCTCGATTGCCTGTCAACGCTGAGTGTCCAATCCGGGATCAGGGTCGGCATCGGCGCGGTTTCGAGGACCCGCATTTTGCGTCCCATGATGACGATCCCGACAGGCTTCGAACCTGTAGCCCGCAGCAGAGAAGTCCTTCGGGACCGTCGACGGATCAATAGCTTATTGAGACGGTGTTGCAACGATGTTGCATTAGGATCAAGGCTAGGCCTTGAAGCGCTTCGGCCGCCTTCTGATCGGCTTTGAGGATCGCTGAACGGACGCCCATAGACGCCGAAGGTTAAAGTCGCTCATGCTGGGAAAGCCCACTATCTATAAGTCGCCCCATGTGGAGTGCGGAGATGGCGTACCGTCACCCAAGAGACCTTGCCGATGCCATGGCCCGGCGCCGCAAGACCGCGGCGGCCGACGACGGTTTTGTCCGGGAGTCCTTCACCCAGGATCGGGACGAGGCCCGGAAGACGGCGAGGGCATTCCTCGATCGGTGGCCGGCGGCGGCTTATATGTCCGCCGTGGATACCTGGCGGGAATTGCCCGGTGACCGGATCGAGTTCACAATGAAGCGTTTGCGGAGTGCCGATTGACCGTACTGACCACCTGGCAGGAGGAGACAATTAGTATGAAAGCAATGATTCTTGCATTCGCAGCCATTGTGGCCTTTTCAACCCCGTCGCAGGCGATGCCGGTGGCTGCTGCGCCGGGATGGTCTGCAAGCGTTGCACACGTCGCTGACGGTTGCGGCCAAGGACGCTACCGCGGTCCGGGCGGCGCCTGTCACCGGTTTGGCCGCGGGCCTTATCCGGGAGGCAATTTCGCCGGGAGTCATCGTGGCGAGGGATGCGGTCCCGGCAGGTACCGAGGGCCGGGTGGCGCATGCCATCGACTTGGGACCGGACCCTATCCGAGTGGATACTGGGTGCCACGCTGAACATCGAAAAGCCCCACGCGAGCGGGGCTTTTTATTGTCTCGCAGCCCGCACCAACGCTGTCGCTGCGAGGAGAACTGCCACTCCGGCAATCCCGGCGCAGATCAATCCTGCTGGTGTTACCCGGGCCGTTCCTTTGAGGTTGATGCGCCTCCCGATCTGAAGATCAAAGGTCGCGCGCATTTCCTCAGGGTGCGTGATGGGTTCAGATGTGTCTGACATGCTTCGTTTCCACGCAATTTGCTTCAACCTGACTTTGCTGCTGATCGGATCAGATGTGGCTCTTCTTGGTCGTGGCTTTGGCGGCGGTGCGATCGCTTTCGAAGCAACGATGGGCGGTATGATCGAACGACGAAGACGCCTGCTGTAAAGAAATTCTAAGACGCTATTGGGATTGCGAGAGAGCAAAACACGCAGCGCGTGGAAAATATTGGCGATCCCGACAGGATTCGAACCTGTAACCCGCGGAGTAGAAATCCGCTACTCTATCCAGTTGAGCTACGGGACCGTTGCGCCTCTCATACCACCCCGATGGTGAAAAAACCGCCTCTGTTTGGCGGAAAGTTTTGAACCTTCCGAAGGCGTGTTCCGACCAACCGGCGGGATGGTGTCAAAGGTCTGGTGCCCTTGGCGCCTCCCGACCTAAAGTCCTGATCTCGCCGGGTCAATGGTCCCGTGCATAGTCGCGTTTTGGCATGGCCGCGGCTGTCGCGTGGAATATTTTGAGCCGCTATCGGTACGACCATGAGTCCGTCACGATTCGCGCATTGTCTATATTTCAAGGCGGCCGTCATTTTCAGCGTCGCTCGCAGGGAGTTTTCGTCATGATCGGTCTGGTTCGCGCCCTTTCGGTTTGCGCCATGCTGGCGCTCGGTCTGGTTTCAGCCCACGCCGCCGACAAGGCGTTCAAGCGGGATGATCTGGCGGACTCCGCCATCCGGCTAGAGGCCCAGATCAAGACCGAGGCGGGGGTCATCAACAAGACCGCTGCCACCCTGAAATCGGATACCGACGCCGCCTTCAAGCGCAGCGATCTGCGCGGCGCGCTCCAGCTTCTCGGCCAGACAGCCGCGGTCGCGCCGGAGGACAGCGCCAACTGGCTGCGGCTGGCCAAAACCATCTTCCAGATCCGCCCCTCGGACAGCCGCGAGCGGGTCTTCTTTTACGAGCGCGCCTCCACCGCCGCCTATATCGCCTATCAGCGCGCCGCCAATCCGGGCGAGGAAGCCGATGCGCTGGCGGTTCTTGGCAATGCTCTGTCCGAGCGCAAGCTCTGGCGTCCGGCGCTCGATGCGCTGCGCCTGTCGCTCGACCAGAAGGAGGTCGCGGAAGTGCGCGGCCAGTATGAAAAACTGCGCGACGAGAAGGGTTTCCGGCTGCTCGATTACAGCGTGGATTCGGACTCCGCGTCGCCGCGCGCCTGCTTCCAGTTCTCCGAAGAACTGCCCAAGCGCGCCGACTTCAATCCCTTCGTCGCACTGGCCGGCACCGATAGCCCGGCGCTGACCTCAGAAGAGAAGCAGCTTTGCGTCGAAGGCCTCAAGCATGGCGAGCGCTACACCATCAACTTGCGAGCGGGCATGCCGTCGACGGTGAAGGAAACGCTGCCGAAGTCGGCGGAGTTCAACATCTATGTCCGCGACCGCAAGCCGTTCGTGCGCTTCACCGGCCGCGCCTATGTGCTGCCGCGCACCGGCCAGAAGGGCATTCCGCTGGTCAGCGTCAACACGCCGTCTGTCTCCGTGAACATCTTCCGGATCGGCGACCGCAACCTGATCAATTCGGTATTGGGCAGCGACTTCCAGCGCAGCCTCTCGACCTATGAACTGTCCGATCTCGGCAACGAGAAGGGCGTCAAGGTCTGGACCGGCGAGGTCGCCACCCAGCCGACTCTGAACGCCGATGTGGTCACCGCATTCCCGATCGATCAGGCCGTCGGCGAGATGCAGCCGGGCGTCTATGTGATGACGGCGGCCGCCAAGGGGCCGGGCTCCGGCGCCGACGACGATTCAAGTTCGCTCGCGACCCAGTGGTTCATCGTCTCCGACCTCGGCCTGACGGCTTATTCTGGCAATGACGGCGTGCATGTGTTCGTCAACTCGCTGGCCTCGACCGAGCCGACGGCGAATGCCGAGGTGCGGCTGGTGTCGCGCAGCAATGAAGTGCTCGCCACCCGCAAGACCGATAGCGCAGGTCATGTGCTGTTCGAGGCGGGCTTGGCGCGCGGCGAGGGCGGGCTTTCTCCAGCGTTGTTGTCCGTCTCGGGCGACAAGGGCGATTATGCCTTCCTTAGCCTGAAATCGAATGCGTTCGACCTGACCGATCGCGGCGTCTCCGGCCGCACCGTGCCGGCAGGACCGGATGCCTTCGTCTACACCGAGCGCGGCGTCTATCGCTCGGGCGAGACGGTCTACGTCACCGCGTTGCTGCGCGACGGCAAGGGCAACGGCATCACCGGCACGCCCGTGACGCTGGTGGTCGAGCGCCCGGACGGTGTGGAATTCCGCCGCAGCGTAGTACCGGATCAGGGCGCGGGTGGCCGCAGTCTGACCCTGCCGCTGAATTCGGCGGTGCCGACAGGCACCTGGCGGGTGCGCGCCTTCACCGATCCGAAGGCGCCGTCCGTGGGTGAGACCACCTTCATGGTCGAGGATTATGTCGCGGACCGGATCGAATTCTCATTAACTTCCAAGGCGAAGCAGATCACGGCTGAACTTCCTGCAGAACTTGAAGTCGACGGCCGATTCCTCTACGGCGCACCCGCGTCCGGTCTCGCCCTTGAAGGCGACATGCTGGTGGCGACCGCGACGGATCGTCCGGGCTATGCGGGCTACAAGTTCGGCGTCGCCGACGAGGAATCTGCAAGCAACGAACGCACGCCGCTGGAAAACCTTCCGGAGGCCGATGCCAACGGCAAGGCCAAGTTCAATGTGAGCCTGCCCAAGCCCCCGTCATCGCAGCGTCCGCAGGAAGCGCAGGTCTTCGTGCGCATGGTGGAGACCGGCGGCCGCGCGGTCGAGCGCAAGCTGACGATTCCCGTCGCGCCGAGCGACGAGATGATCGGCGTGAAGCCGCTGTTCTCAGACAAGAACGTCGCCGAAGGCGATCCGGCCAATTTCGACGTGGTCTATGTCGCGCCGGACGGCAAGGCGATGGCCCGCAGCGGGCTGCGCTACGAACTCCTGAAAATGGAGTCGCGTTATCAGTGGTACCGGCAGGGTTCGTCCTGGGACTATGAGCCGGTGAAATCCACCAAGCGCGTGGCCGACGGCGATGTCGTCATCGCCGCCGACAAGCCCACGCGAATCACCGTCTCGCCGCAGCCGGGCCGCTATCGGCTGGATGTGAAGTCGCCCGATGTCGACGGCCCGATCACCTCGGTGCAGTTCGATGTCGGCTGGTATTCCGACGGCAGCGCGGACACCCCGGACCTTCTGGAAACCTCCATCGACAAGCCGGAATACAAGTCGGGCGACACCATGACCGTGTCCGTCAATGCGCGCACCGCAGGCAAGCTCACCATCAATGTGCTGGGCGACCGTCTGCTGACCACGCAGTCCGCCGACGTCAAGGAAGGCCAGAACAAGATCAACCTCGCAGTCGGCAAGGACTGGGGCACGGGTGCATATGTGGTCGCCACGCTGCGCCGTCCGCTCGATGCCGCCGCCCAGCGCATGCCGGGCCGTGCCATCGGCCTGAAGTGGTTTGGCATCGACAAGGCCGAGCGCACGCTCAAGGTCTCGCTGACGCCGCCCGCGCTGGTGCGTCCGGGCACGGCGCTCAAGCTGCCGGTGAAGATCGAGGGTCTCAGCCGCGGCGAGGACGCCAAGATCGTGGTGGCGGCTGTCGATGTTGGCATTCTCAATCTCACCAACTACAAGCCGCCCGCGCCGGACGACTACTATCTCGGCCAGCGCCGCATGACGTCCGAAATCCGCGACCTCTATGGGCAACTGATCGACGGCATGCAGGGCACGCGCGGCCAGATCCGCACCGGCGGCGATGGTGCTGCGGCGGAGCTGAGCGGTAGCCCTCCAACCCAGAAGCCGCTCGCGCTTTATTCCGGCATCGTCACGGTTGGCGCTGACGGCACGGCGATCATCTCCTTCGATATTCCGGAGTTTGCCGGCACCGCGCGCGTTATGGCGGTGGCGTGGACGGCGACCAAAGTCGGCCGCGCCAACACCGACGTGACCGTGCGCGATCCCGTCGTGCTGACCGCGACGCTGCCGCGCTTCCTGCTCAGCGGCGATCGCGGCACCATGAACCTCGATCTGGACAACGTGGAAGGCGCTGCGGGCGATTACGTCATCAACGTCAAGCCGTCCGGCCCGGTGAAGATCACCGGCAATCCGGCGACCACCATGCGGCTCGCTGCGAAACAGCGCAGCACCGTGGCGCTCGCCATCGATGCAGCGAATGGGGCAGGCGCTGCCGCGCTTGATGTGAACATCACGGGGCCGGACGGGCTGACGCTCGCGCGGCACTACGACCTCAACGTCAAACCGGCGACGCAGATCCTCGCGCGGCGTTCGGTGCGGACGCTGGCGAAGGGCGAGAGCCTGACGCTGACCTCC
>CAZQMD010000145.1:0-11970 GCA_964594185.1 uncultured Afipia sp.
CGCTGCGCCAGGCCGGCTGCCGCGTGATGGTGTCCGAGGTCGATCCGATCTGCGCGCTGCAGGCGGCGATGGAAGGCTATCAGGTCACGACGATGGAAGACGCGGCCCCGCAGGCCGACATCTTCGTCACCGCGACCGGCAACAAGGACATCATCACGATCGAGCACATGCGCGCGATGAAGGATCGCGCCATCGTCTGCAACATCGGTCACTTCGACAACGAGATCCAGATCGCGTCGCTGAAGAACCTGAAGTGGACTAACATCAAGCCGCAGGTCGATGAAATCGCGTTCCCGGACGGCCACCGCATCATCATGCTGTCGGAAGGCCGCCTCGTGAACCTCGGCAACGCGATGGGCCATCCGTCCTTCGTGATGTCGGCGTCGTTCACCAACCAGACGCTGGCGCAGATCGAGCTGTGGGCCAACAACAAGGACGGCAAGTACAAGAAGGAAGTCTACGTGCTGCCGAAGTCGCTCGACGAGAAGGTCGCGCGTCTTCACCTTGCCAAGATCGGCGTCAAGCTGACCGAACTGCGCAAGGACCAGGCCGACTATATCGGCGTGAAGCAGGAAGGCCCGTACAAGAGCGATCACTATCGGTACTGAGCCTTGAAGTTGTCATCACCGGGCTTGTCCCGGTGATCTCGATGAATTGAGCACAGTGCCAGCGGATCGGGATGGCCGGGATAAACCCGGCCATGACAGCAGAGAGAGACACAAAGCCCCGGAGCAATCCGGGGCTTTTTGCGTTGAGGAGACATATCGCCCTGAGCGAATCCCGATAGACTGGCGGGCAGGGTTCCGCCGCCATCATCCGCAGCGAGGCCGCCGTGACAGAGTCCTATCCGAAAGACATTGCGCTGCTCGGCGTGCCCATCGAAGTCGGCGCGTCGCAGAAGGGCGCACTGATGGGGCCGGCGGCGCTGCGCACGGCGGGCATCGTGCCGCTCTTGGAAAGCCTCGATTTCAACGTCTCGGATCACGGCGACATTCTGCTGCGCGAACTCTCCTTCACCGACGAAGCGCCGCCATCGAACGCGAAGCACTACCGCGAGATCAAGGCCTGGACCGGTGAGACCGCGGCGCGCGCTTACGCCATGGCAAAGTCCGGCGCGATCCCGGTGTTTCTCGGCGGCGATCATTCGCTGTCGATGGGTTCGGTCTCCGGCGTGGCAAGGCACTGGCATGAGCAGGGGCGCGAGCTGTTCGTGCTCTGGCTCGATGCCCATGCCGATTACAACACGCCCGCGACCACGATCACCGGCAACATGCACGGCATGTCCGGCGCGTTTCTGTGCGGCGAGCCGGGGCTGGACGATCTGCTGCCGCGCGCGCTGCGCTCGCCGATTGCGCCGCGCCAGCTTGGCCTGTTCGGCCTGCGCTCTGTGGACAAGCGGGAAAAGGAATTGCTCGGCCAGCGCGATGTCTGGATCGCGGACATGCGGCGGATCGACGAGTTCGGCGTCAGCGTGCTGATGCGCGAATTCATCGAGCGGGTGAGCGCGCGTAACGGCATGCTGCATGTCTCGCTCGATGTGGATTTTCTCGATCCGGTGTCCGCGCCCGGCGTCGGCACCACGGTGTCGGGCGGGGCGACCTATCGCGAGGCGCATCTGGTCATGGAGATGCTGCAGGATTCAGGGCTGGTGCGTTCGCTCGATCTGGTCGAGCTCAATCCGTTTCTGGACAACCGCGGCCTCACCGCGCGGACGGTGGTCGAGCTTGTCGGCTCGCTGTTCGGCCAGCAGATTCACGATCGCCCGACGCCGACCAATGCGGTGGTGTGAGGGATTAAGTGACGCGCAATTTCGCCGCAGATGAATAAGGTGAACGGGGGCTACACCAAAAAGTCGCAAGCAGCTAAATTGCTCGTATTGATTCGGGTGGCCTCAGTAGCGCCGCCACGAAAATATCGACCAGCCTTAAGGCTGCATCGAAAGAGACGGCTTTTGCCAAGATTTCAATGCCTGCTGAGGGTTTTTGCGCATCATATTCGTAAATGAAGTAGCCCGAGTCGTCGCCGAGACATTGGGCTTGATTTGCTTCGAACGTGTCAGACGAAACCGGCGAGACGCAAACCTCGCGACCATCTGCGAGACGTGTCGAGAAAAGGACGTGTTGCATGACGGACCTCAAACCGATCTGGCGTGTTAATCGAAAACCGCGCTTTACGGTTTTAGAGCTTGGCGAATATATGGCCGCCGAAGATGGGCCACGCGAGACAATCCTTCGGAACATGCGTTACGAGCGTGTATCGCGGTCGTTAATATATCGTTTACTATACCCGGCAGTAGCTAGATTTTTGTCTAGCCCGACCCGCGATAGAGGCATCCTTGCTCAATGTCGGATCGAGCTTGAGGAAGCTATTAAGGGAGCAACAAACCCCACGCAACGCGACAACTTGAATTACGAGTTGCGAGCGCTCGGAGTTTTCGAACGGAGCTTGAACGCTCTTGGGATGGACGGATTGACTTTCGAGAAGGCTGTACCGCGTCGAATCGAGATTGAGGGTGTTGCAGTTAGTGTTCGACCGAGCGCCGAAATCCGAGTATCGCGCCTGCGCGGCGGGGACTTGTTCGGTGCCGTCTTGATCGATGTTGCAAAAGGGATAGAGCCGAAGACAGAAGAGTCCAGATTGCGCCTATCGAGCGCAATGGCCCATGGCGCAATTATTTTGCACCAACACGTCGTTGACCATCGTGCAGAAGAGGATGGCAAACCATCTCCTGAGCACTGCTTCATCTTCCACGCGCACCGGCAAGAAAAAGTGACAGCACCGAGCAACTATCGTCGCACTTATCGCAACATTGAAGCGGTTTGCCGTAACATCGCACGGAGTTGGGAGGGCATTGAACCGCCATCGAACTTCGATAGGAAACGCGCCACCTACAGAAGCTAGGCGCAAAATCCAATGATCGCTTGACTCTCTCTTCCTTCAAGGTATATATTCCTATTCATCCCGTCCCACAGAGGGGCGGCTCGCGATCGTCACGATACGCGGGGCGGGATGCGGTGGACGCGGCAGCGTCAGGCGTGGATGAGGCGGCAGGGCGGACTTCCCGCAAAGGGTCCGTGAGACGCCGATGAAGCGCTGACGACCACGCTGCTGCGGACGGCCCAAGTCGTGTGGTCCTGACGCCCGGACGCTGGCGTCAAGTTGCCCCGGAGAGCCTCGTCCAACCGGACGGGGACACATCCTCAGTCGCAACGACGGTGACAAATCAAAGCGATCGATCACCGGGGAGAGCGCGAAGCAAGCCGTTAAAACCATTGCGTGCGGAACGCCGGGATGCGTCCGGCGCTTTCGTGGTGACTATGCTCGTGTGCTTTCTATTTTTTGCACACGGGGCTACGGATGCGCTCAGCATCCGGCGTTCCGCGCACCCTCATTGTGAGGGAGGAACGAGTTCAAAGGCGCGACTGGGGCAGGCCCCTGGCGCGCGAGCTTCGGGCGCCCCCGCGCCGTCATAACAACAGGGGCGATAACGCTTGTCTTTGCGCGAATGGGCAAGCTCCACGCCCGCGTGGCTGTTTGAGAATTGAATCGGGACGCGGATCGTCATCCTGAGGTGCGAGGGGAAAGCCGCGCCTCGAACATGACATGGTCACATCGCGCATCCCTCAAAGCTCGCGCGTCAGGCGCGCTTCGCACCTCAGGATGACGCGAAGCGATGGCGCGCCGCATTCGATGTCGTCCCCGCTAACGGATCGGCGCAAAGCGCCGTCCGATGACAGGCTCAGGCGGGGACCCATAACCACTGACGCTGTGGTGATAGCGAGATGGTCGCTCCAGCATCTCTCCTAAACCGATAATTTAGCGAGGATGGGTCCCCGCCTGCGCGGGGACGACGGAGCGGGAGACTTCACGCTGCGCGCAAGCGTTAACGCCGCCCGCGCCTTGGCATGAACACAATTGAATCCTTGCGCTCAGCCTGGCACCTGCTACAAGCATCGCATTCGACTTGCGGCACAGCTTTTGTTAAAGCGCCCTTTGGACCTTTTTGGTCCCCTCCGGCTCCTTACCCTAAGACATCGCTAGATTGGATTTGCTTCGCGCGACGTCGTGCGGAGTTGCGCATCTACGCGCCTGAAGGATTGTTTGTTATGACGACTGGTACTGTGAAGTGGTTCAACGGCCAAAAGGGCTTCGGTTTCATCGCGCCGAGCGATGGCGGCACCGATGTGTTCGTGCACATCAGCGCTGTCGAGCGCGCCGGCCTGACCGGCCTTGCCGAAGGACAGAAGGTTTCGTTCGAAGCCAAGGTTGACAAGATGCGCGGCAAGACCAGCGCAGAAAACCTGCAGGTTCTGTAAGGCCTGATCGCGGCAGCCGGACTGGTCGCCGCGCAAGCCTTCACCGAAAAAAGAGCCAGGCGCTGCATCCACGGATGTACTGGTTGCAGCCGCCAGCTTTTCGCTCGTTTCACGGATGTAATGAAACGGACGTCACTAGTGGAGCGGATTTGACATTCGCTTCATTTTGCCGCGCTTTCCAAAGCGAATGTCAAATCCAAAGCTCCACTGGAAACATGGTTGCTAGTGGGCCTTTGATTCCAACATTCGCAAGGAAGTCCGCCGCAACATGATGCGAATGTTAGAATCGGCCCACTAGGCCCCGTCAGAAATGATGGGGCTTTTTGTTTTTCGCTGCGGCGCACAGTCGAATGTTACGCCCGTAGCGGAACCGTCGCCCCATATGCGGCATTGATCTGTCAGCTTCCCTCAAGAGGAGTGACAACAATGCGCAAGACCGACGAGGGCTGGTTCGACCAGCGGCTGATCGAGCTTGTGGCGGCGATCGCGCTGATCGTCCTGATCGCGTCCGGCGTGCGTTATCTCAACGAGCCCGCGCCCGCGGTCCACGCCTCGTTCATCGTGCCAAGCCAGACCGTCCACTGGTAAGCCAGTCTGCGCAAGACGCGTCACTCTCCTGTTGCAATCCTGTCCTGCCGCGCACAAATTCCGGCAGGGAGAAAACGGATGCAGGCAGACGCTCAAATTTCCGACACTGTTTCAAACAAAAATGTTTCAAACAATCACGCGACGCATGTCGATGTGCTGATTGTCGGCGCGGGCCTGTCGGGCATCGGCGCGGGCTATCATCTGCAGAAGAACTGCCCCGGCAAGAGCTACGCCATTCTTGAAGGCCGCGACGCCATCGGCGGCACCTGGGATCTGTTTCGCTATCCCGGCATCCGCTCCGACAGCGACATGTACACGCTGGGTTATTCGTTCAAGCCGTGGACCCAGGCGAAAGCCATCGCCGACGGCCCGCACATTCTGGATTACGTGCGCGAGACCGCGCGCGAGAACGGCATCGAGCAGAAGATCCGTTTCAACCATCAGGTCAAAAGCGCGTCATGGTCCTCGAAGGACTCGCGCTGGACGGTGGAAGCGGAGCGGGGGCCGGATAAGGAGCGCGTACAGTTCACCTGCGGCTTCCTGTTCATGTGCAGCGGCTATTACTCCTATGAAGGCGGCTATGCGCCGGAGTTTCCGGGCGCAGATACATTCAAGGGCCGCATCGCCCATCCGCAGAAGTGGACCAGCGATATCGATTACGCCGGCAAGCGCGTGGTGGTGATCGGATCGGGCGCCACCGCCGTGACGCTGGTGCCGGAAATGGCCAAGACCGCCGCTCATGTCACCATGCTGCAGCGTTCACCGACCTATGTGGTGGCGCGCCCGGCCGAAGATGCGCTCGCCAACAAGCTGCGCGCCAAGCTGCCTGCAAAGCTCGCCTATCACGCGATCCGCTGGCGCAATGTGCTATGGGGCATGTATTTCTTCCAGCTCTGCCGCCGCAAGCCGGAGCGTGCCAAGCAGCTCATTCTCGGCGGCGTGCGCCATGCGCTCGGCCCGGACTACGACATCGGCACGCATTTCACCCCGCGCTACAATCCGTGGCAGCAGCGGCTGTGCCTGGTGCCCGATGGCGACCTGTTCAAGTCGATCAAGGAAGGCCGTTCCTCGGTGGTGACCAACACCATCGAGACCTTCACGCCGAACGGCATTCGGCTCTCGGACGGCAGCGAGCTTGAAGCCGACCTGATCGTCACCGCGACGGGACTCAATCTGCAGGTGCTCGGCGGAATGCAGGTGAGTGTGGGTGGCCGCCCGGTCGATTTCGCCAACACGCTGAACTACAAAGGCATGATGTATTCAGACGTGCCGAACATGGCCTCATCGTTCGGTTACACCAATGCCTCGTGGACGCTGAAATGCGATCTCACCTGCGAGTATGTCTGCCGCCTGATCAACTATATGGACAAGCACGGCTACAAGCAGTGCACGCCGCGCAACACCGATCCCGACGTTCGCCAGGAAAACTGGCTGGATTTCACCTCGGGCTATGTGCAGCGCTCGGTGGCGAAGATGCCGAAGCAGGGCTCGAAGCGGCCGTGGAAGCTGTATCAGAACTATGCGCTGGATATTGTCTCGCTGCGCCTCGGCAAGGTCGATGACGGCGTGATGGTCTATGAGTGATCGCACCGTGGGGGCTGTCATGAAGTGCCTCCCGCTTGCGCTCAGCCTGCTGCTGATCGCGCCGCCGCTGTATGCGGACACCCGGCCCGCCGCGAGCAAGGTGGTGGTCAAGCCGGTGCTGTCCACCACGGTGACATCGAGCGGCCAGCCCATCGTGCTGCCCTCGAGGGACGCGCAGGTCATCGTCTCGACCTACGAGATTCCGCCGAACACGGTGCTGCCCAGGCACAAGCATCCGTTTCCGCGCTATGGCTATGTGCAGGCGGGGACCATCGAGGTCACCAATCTCGACACCGGCAAGACCGAAACCTTCAAGAGCGGCGACTTCATTGTCGAGGCGGTGGATCAGTGGCACCTCGGCACCAACAAGGGCAAGGTGCCGGTAAAGCTCCTGGTGATCGACATGGTCGAGAAGGGCGCGTCCAACGTGGTGTTTCCGAAGTAGGCAAAAGCTGACCGGTTAGCGAACCGGTTGCGCCGGTTCCCGCTTCGGTGCAACCTCAGGCCGGTCCATTGGAATCGAGGCAGGCCATGCGCTGGTTGAACACGGCTGTGATTGTTGTCTTTGTTGCGGGAATCCTGATCTTCGCGTTTCAGAATCTGCAGAGCGTGACAGTGTCCTTCCTCGGCATCAGGTTTGCCGCGCCGATGGCCGTGCACACGCTGATCATTTACCTCGTCGGCATGGCGACAGGCGGCAGCGCGTGGTCGCTGATGCGCTGGGCTTTGCGTAAGCCGTAGCCCGCGAGGCGATTATATGTAGCGGCGGATGAACGCGCCCGCATGTTCCAGTGCGCGGCGGCCCGGTTCGAGGTGCGCGTTCCACAGCGGCCATGCATGGATCATCTCGGGCCAGACCTCCAGCGTGACATCCACGTCAGCCGCACCGAGCGCCGCCGCAAATCGCGTCGCATCATCGAGCAGCGTCTCATGCGAGCCAACCTGAATCAGCGTGGGCGGAAATCCATTCAGGTCTGCAAACAGCGGCGAGATGCGCGGATCGTTGCGCGCGATGCCTGAGGGTACGAACGCATCGGCGAGTTCTTCGAGATAGCCTTTGTGGATGATCGGATCGACCGCATCCTTGGTAACAAGCGATGCGCCCGACATGGTGAGATCGGTCCACGGTGATATGAGCCAGGCGCAGGCCGGATGTTCGCCTTGCATGCGCAGTTCGCTGGTCAACACGGCGGTGAGATTGCCGCCCGCGCTGTCGCCGCCGATGGCGATCTGCGATGGCGCATAACCCTGCGCGCGCAGGAAGCGCCATGCGGCCATGGCGTCGTCGCGTGCCGCGGGGAATGGGTGCTCCGGTGCGAGGCGATAACCGACTGCAAGCGTTCTGATTCCGGCAGCGCGCCCAGCTTCGGTCACCATGCGGCGATGGCTCTTGATCGATCCGGAGCAGTAGCCGCCGCCATGAAAGAACATCAGCACGCGTGAGGCGTCGCTGCCGGGTGCGAGCGACCATTCGCCGGGCACGCCGTCCATGTCGACGCCTGTGAGTGGAATGTCAGCAGCGACTGGCCAGACCGATCCGATCTCATCCAGCCGCTCGCGCCGCTGCGTCCAGCCGACCGGCCGGGCCTTCGCCGTCAGCAGTGCGCGAATGGCATCGATTTCGGAAGACGGCATCGGCAACTCCTGTCGCTGAAACGCTACTTCTGCTCAAGATGCCAGACGCCGTCCCAGTCGTCGCTAGGCGGGGCAGACGCAAAGCCGTCGAGGCGCTTGATGAATGTCAGCGACGGACCGTCATCGGGAACGGCGGCAAGGGCTGCCGTGAAGGCGCGGCGCGCATCGTCCCAGCGCCGGGCGCGATAGGCGGCAAGCCCATCCGCGTAACGATCGCGAAGTGTTGTCTGCGGGGCCGTCAGTCCGCCTTTGCGGCTCATGATCTCGAACACCGTCTGCGGCTGGGTCTGGCCGACCAGCACCACCCGGTCGATCTCGCGTACCTCGATCTCGGCCTCTGCACCGTGCACTGTCGCTTCGGAAACGAGGATGTGGCTCCCATAGGCCTTGTTCGCGCCTTCCAGCCGCGAGGCGAGATTCACGGTGTCGCCCATCACTGTATAGCTCATCATCAGTTCGGACCCGATGCTGCCGACCAGTGCTTCGCCGGTGGCAATGCCGATACGGATGTCGAACGGCGTCGGAAGACTGCGCACGCCAAGCAGTTCGGGAAGCTCGTCACGCAATTGGGGAATAAGCGCGATCATGTTGAGCGCTGCGATGCTGGCGCGCTGCGCCTGATCGGCATCCGCGGTGAACGGAGGACCCCAATAGGCCATGATGGCGTCGCCGATATATTTATCGATGATGCCTTCGTGCTGACGGATCGGAGCGGACATCGCCGACAGATAGCGATTCATGACCTTGACCAACCCCTGCGGTGTCGTGCCCCGACTGGTGCTGCTGAATCCCTTCACGTCGCAGAACATCACGGTCATGACGCGTCGCTGCCCCTCAGAGGCGATCGCCGGTTTGTCGATCAACCCTTCGACCACACGGGGATCGATATACTTTCCGAAGGTCTCGCGGATACGCTCCTTGAGACGCAACTGCTCGACCATGCTGTTGAATGCGGTGGTGAGCTGGCCGATTTCGTCCTGCGTCGTCACCGTGAGTTGTTCTTCGAGGTGACCCGCCTCGACCGCGCGGGCGCCCGCAAGCAGCCTGCGCACCGGGCGCGTCATGCCCTCGCTGACCAGCATGGAGAACACCAGTCCCATGATGGCCGCGAGGACTGTCAGCAGGGCTGCAATCATCGTCACCTGGGATTGTTTCTGCCGGGTGCGGTCGGCTTCCGCACGCAATAGTGTGAACATGTCCGCGCGGATGGAATCGAGGCTCTGGTTGAGTTCGTTGCGCAGGGTATCGACACGGCCGAGGCTGTCGTCGATCGCCCTGGCATCGCCGGTTTCCAGCACCGGCACCAGACGCTCGATTTCGCTGTTGAGATGGCTGCGCGAGACAGTGAGAGCGGTCTCCAGCCTTGTGTCGAGCCGGGCCAGCGCGGTCGGATCGCTGAAGGTGGCGCCCTTCTGGATCAGGCCGTTCATCAGTGCGCGCGCGGCCTCTGTTTCGTGTTCGACCTCCGCGCCCTTGGTCTCGAACATGCGGCGGATTTCGGTGAGGCGCTCGCTGCCGCCGGGCGAACGAAGCCGCTCGATCACCATCCGGCGCAATTCCAGCGATCGCTCGACGGAGCGGATGTTGGCACGCGCCAGATTTCCGTAAGCCGGAATGTAGCTGTTGGTGAGTTCTTCGAGGCGCGCAGAGACCTGCATCACCGAGATCATGGAGAGGATGGCGGTGACGGCCATCAGGGCAATCAGCACGACTGCGATGCCCATGATTTTTCGTCGGATCGACAGCCGGATCATCGCGATTCCCCCATAACGCGAGGGAGTTTATCTCGAATTGCGGGGCGAGGATATGCGGCATGGCCGCGTGAAGAATCTTGGGTTGCGCCCGAAAATCCGAAATCCAGAAGGATTGCCTTCCGCGCCTGAAAAATCCATTCTCCGGTCTCCCGTCCAGCAGGTTCACGCATCTGCCAACAAGAAAAGCCAAGACACCTCCATGACAACGTCATCCCGTGACCGTCTCGAACAGGCTCTCAGCAAAATTGCCGATCCCGCAGGCGAAGGCGCGCGCTCCTGCCTTACCATCTACGCCGACGTGGCCCGCAAGGCCGCCGATGCTGCCGATGCGCGGATCAAGTCCGGAAGCGGACGTGGCCCGCTGGATGGCGCGATCCTCACCATCAAGGATCTGTTCGACGTCAAGGATGAGGTCACCCGCGCCGGATCGAAGGTGCTGGCGTTGCGCGGCAAGCCTGCGGAGGCGGACGCGGCGATCGTCCAGCGCTTGCGCGAAGCGGGCGCGGTGATCGCCGCCAAAACCAACATGACCGAGTTCGCCTATTCGGGCCTGGGCGCGAACCCGCACTTCGGCACGCCGGGCAATCCGGCGGACCGCAAGCGTGTGCCGGGCGGCTCATCCTCCGGTGCCGCTGTTGCAGCTGCCGATGGCTTCTGCGAAATCGCCATCGGTACCGATACCGGCGGCTCGACGCGCATTCCGGCGGCGTTCTGTGGCGTCACCGGCTTCAAGCCTACGGTGAAGCGCGTGCCGCGTACGGGCGCGTTTCCGCTGTCGTTCACGCTGGATTCGATCGGGCCGATCGCGCGCAGCGTCGCCGACTGCGCCAATGCTGACGCGGTGATGGCGGGTGAAGCGCCGTCGCCACTCGTGCCGCCGTCGCTCAAGGATGTGCGGGCAGGTTTCGTGCAGGGCTATCCGATCGAGGGTCTCGATGAGACCGTCGGCAAGGCTTATCCGCAGGCGCTGGCAAAGCTATCGTCGCACTGGAAATCGGGCGCTGACGTGACGCTGGCGGCGTTGGACATCATGCATACCGCTAACGAGCGCGGCGGCGTCGCGCCGCCGGAAGCCTATGCGGTTCACCGCACGCTGCTTGCGGAAGCGGGCGAGGGCGTCGATCCCACGGTACGTGCGCGCCTGTTGCGCTCGGAGAAAGTCAGCGCCGCCGATTACATTCTCGCGCTGCGCGACCGCGAGCGCGGCATCGCGCAGATGGATGCGGTGTTCGATCAGGTCGATGTGCTGGTGATGCCGACGGTGCAGATTGTGGCGCCGACCATGGACGAAATCTCCACGCCCGAGAGCTTCGTCAAGCGCAACGTGCAGGCGCTGATGAACACCTCCATCTGGAATTTCTTCGATGTCTGCGCGATCTCGCTGCCCATCAGATTCGGCAACGCCTTGCCGGTCGGCTTGATGCTGGTCGGCCGTCACGGCGACGACCGCAGGCTGTTGGCGATGGCGGCTGCGGTCGAGAAGCAGTTGGAGGCGTGATGCGGCGATCGGAGTTATGGTCTCGCCACATATTCTGGGTCGTCCCCGTCTTCGCGGGGGACGACCCGAGTGAGTGATGCGTTAGGTTAGCCTTACCCGATCGCGACCTTTAGCGTGCCGATCCCGTCGATGCCGCATTCGATCTTGTCGCCGGACTGAAGTGCGGCGACGCCAGCGGGTGTTCCGGTCAGGATGATGTCACCCGCGCCAAGCGAGACCTGAAGCGACAGCTTGCCGATGATCTCGGCGACATTCCAGATCATCTCGGAGAGGTCGCCCTTCTGCTTTTCGGTGCCGTTGACCGAGAGCCAGATCTTGCCCTTCACCGGATGCCCGATTTCGGCAGCGGGACGCAGCGCGCCGCATGGCGCGGAGAAATCGAACGACTTGCCGATTTCCCAGGGCTGCTCCTTCTTGCGCGACGCCATCTGCAGGTCGCGGCGGGTCATGTCGATGCCGACGCCATAGCCGTAGACATGATCGAGCGCCTTGGCCGGATCGATGTTGGCGCCGCCGCTCTTCAGCGCGACTACGAGTTCGACTTCGTGCTGGAAATCCTTGGTCAGCGACGGGTACGGGATCGTCGCGCCGTCGC
>CAZQMD010000146.1:0-11793 GCA_964594185.1 uncultured Afipia sp.
TTTATCTGGGCCTCGCCGTCCATCGAAACGCTGCCGCCGATGAAGGGCGTCGAGATCGCGTTCGCGGGACGCTCCAATGTTGGCAAATCCAGCCTCATCAATGCGCTGACCGGCCGCAACGGTCTCGCGCGCACCTCGCACACGCCGGGCCGCACGCAGGAATTGATTTTTTTCGACGGCCCGACGCCTGCGGACGGCAAGGACGCCGGTCTGCGGCTGGTGGACATGCCGGGCTACGGTTACGCCTCCGCGCCGAAATCCCAGATCGCGTCATGGACCACGCTGATCCACAAATTCCTGCAGGGCCGCGCCAATCTGGCGCGCGTCTATGTGCTGATCGATGCGCGTCATGGCTTCAAGGACGTGGATAACGACGTGCTGAAGACGCTCGACCGGTCGGCCGTCAGCTATCAAGTCGTGCTGACCAAAGCCGATCAGGTGAAAAAATCCGAACTTGAAAACACCATCGCCGCAACCAAGGCTGCGCTGGCAAAACATCCGGCGGCATTTCCCGAGGTGCTGGTGACATCGTCACGCACCGGCGGCGGCATGCCCGAACTTCGCGCCGCCATGATCCGTCTTTTGAGAGAGCGGGCATGATCCCGAAAAGCTTGCCCTCGGGCTTGACCCGTGGGTGAAGCCGGTTTTCGGATCTGATCATGCCCAACAGAAAGAGAATCCAATGACCCAGAACGGTGTGTTGCGCCTCACAATTGTCCTGGCAGGCCTTATGGGTGCAGCCGGTGTGGTGCTGGCCGCCGCGTCCGCCCATCAGGCCGACGCCTCGCGGCTCGCATCCGCATCCTCAATGCTGCTGTTCCACGCCAGCGCCGTGATCGGGGCTGCGCTTCTGACCGGTCACGGTATCGCCCGGCGCGGCCTCGGCCTGACCGCGACCTTCGGTTTCATCGCGGGCGCGGCGCTGTTCGCGGGCGATCTCGCCATGCGCCAGTATGCCGGTCATGGATTGTTCACAATGGCCGCGCCGACCGGCGGCACGCTGCTGATGCTGAGCTGGCTGGTGCTGGCCATCGCGGCGATCTGGCCGCGGCGTGCGGCCTGATCCGCGCTGCGGGCGCTTTGCACCCTCGCGCCAATGGGCTAAACCCTCGGCGACCCTAGCCCGCCCGCGCGAACGAGAATCCCCCATGATCGATCTGCCGACAAATATCAGCCCGCAGGATCAAGCCCGCATCCTGTCGGAAGCGCTGCCGCACATGCAGCAGTACGACGAGGAAACCATCGTCATCAAATACGGCGGCCATGCCATGGGCGAGGAAAATCTCGCCAAGCAGTTCGCCCGCGACATCGTTCTCCTGGAGCAGACCGCGATCAATCCTGTGGTGGTGCACGGCGGCGGTCCGCAGATTGCCTCCATGCTGTCGCGGCTCGGCATCAAGTCGGAATTCGCCGCCGGTCTGCGCGTCACCGACGCACCGACCATGGAAATCGTTGAGATGGTGCTGGCGGGTTCGATCAACAAGTCGATCGTCAGCCATATCAACGAAGCCGGCGGCAAGGCCGTCGGCCTCTGCGGCAAGGACGGCAACATGGTGACCGCCACCAAGGCGACGCGCACCATGGTCGATCCCGGCTCCAACATCGAGAAAGTGGTCGATCTCGGTTTTGTCGGAGAACCCGACAAGGTCGACCTCACCCTGCTCAACCAGTTGATCGGCTACGAATTGATCCCGGTGCTCGCACCGCTGGCCTCGTCCGCAGACGGCAAGACCTACAACGTCAATGCCGACACCTTCGCCGGTGCTGTCGCCGGTGCGCTGAAGGCCAAGCGCCTCTTGCTGCTCACCGACGTGCCGGGCGTGCTCGACAAGTCGAAGAAGCTCATTCCGGAACTGTCGATCAAGGACGCGCGCAAGCTGATCGCCGACGGCACCATTTCCGGCGGCATGATCCCGAAGGTCGAGACCTGCATCTACTCGCTGGAAGCAGGCGTCGAAGGCGTGGTCATCATTGATGGCAAGACGCCTCATGCGGTGCTGCTCGAACTGTTCACCAATCAGGGCACGGGAACGCTGATCCACAAGTGATGATGTCTTGGTGATGGGCATGAAGGCCGCAACGTTCTCCGGCGTCATGGCCGGGCCTGTCCCGGCCATCCACGCCTTGGTTTCATGCGACAAGAAAGACGTGGATGCCCGGAACACGTCCGGGCATGACGTTGAGAGAAACGTCGTCATCGCTCTGATTACCCTTGCGACGACGATTTTCTCAACGGTCGTCTTCACCTCCCCCGCCCGCGCCGACCTGAAAATCTGCAACCGCATGAGCTATGTCGTCGAAGCCGCCATCGGCATCGAGGACAAGACCGCCACCGCCACGCGCGGCTGGTTCAGGATCGATCCAGCCGCCTGCCGTGTGGTTGCGCAGGGCAACATCACCGCCGATCGCATTCTGCTGCACGCGCGCTCGCTGCCGGTGTATGGCGCATCGCCAGCGCCGCAGAACGGCACCGACAATCTCTGCATCGCGCCGAAGGATTTCGTGATCGCAGGAAGACAGTGCAACGCCAGCCAGACCTCCGTGCCGTTTACTGAAATCAAACCGAGCACATCCGAGGATGGCCATCAGGTCGCTTATCTGGCCGAAGGCGCGGAGTATGACGACGAACAGGCGCGGCTTGCCGCAATCCAGCGTCTCTTGGTGATCGCGGGCTACGACGCCGCACCGATCGACGGCGTCGACGGCCCGAAAACGCAGAATGCGCTCGCCGCCTTTTTGAAAGCGCGCGGCCTTGCATCCAATGCAGCCGAAGCGCCCGGCTTTTTTGACGCCATGATCGCCGCGGTGGAAGTGCCATCGGCCACCGGCCTCACCTGGTGCAACGACACGCAATATCGCGTCATGGCTTCCATCGCCACCGACGACGGCAAGACGGTGACCAGCCGCGGCTGGTATCGCATCGAACCCGGCAAGTGCCTGCATCCCGATGTCAGCGGACAGCCGCGCCGGATTTTCAGTTTTGCGGAAGCGGTCGATGCCACCGGCCGCACCATCAAGATCAACAGCCGTCCGCTCAACTGGGGCGGCTCAACCATGCTCTGCACCCGCGAGGCGCAGTTCGAATTCACCGAACAAGGCGATTGCGGCCCGCGCGGACTGAACGCCAGCGGCTATGAGCGCGTTGATATGACCGCAGGCAGCGGAAAGACCATCCGGTTTGGATTGCAATGATCAAAGACAAACGCAGCTTCACCCATGTCGAGACCTGGGTGTTCGATCTCGACAACACGCTGTATCCGCACCACGTCAATCTGTGGCAGCAGGTGGACGTGCGCATCCGCGATTTCGTCGCGCAATATCTGAATGTGCCGAAGGACGAAGCCTTCAAAATTCAGAAAGATTATTATCGCCGCTACGGCACCACCATGCGCGGCATGATGACCGAGCATGGCCTCAACGCCGATGATTTCCTCGACTACGTGCACAAGATCGATCATTCGCCGCTCGAACCCAATCCAACGATGGGCGCAGCTATCGAAAAGCTCCCCGGCCGCAAACTGATCCTGACCAACGGTTCGCGCGCCCATGCCGGCGCGGTGCTGGAGCGCCTCGGCATCGGCAGTCACTTTGAGGATGTGTTCGACATCGTCGCTGCCGAACTGGAGCCGAAGCCCGCGCGGCAGACCTATCTGAAATTTCTCAAACTGCACGGCGTCGATCCTTCGAAAGCAGCGATGTTCGAAGACCTCGCCCGCAATCTGGTGACCCCGCACGATCTGGGCATGACCACCGTTCTTGTGGTGCCCGACGGCGGCGATAAGGGCCTCAAACTGACCGGCTCAGCTTGACTCGCCGCCGCCAAATCCCGACAAAAGCGGCATCCAGAACTGCTTTTCCGCCCAAGAAATCCCCAAGGAACGCCAATGTCTCTCTCCGCGCTTGAAACCACGCTGAATGCCGCCTTCGAGGCACGCGATACCGTCAACGCCACCACCAAGGGCGAGGTGCGCGATGCCGTGGAGCTGGCGCTCAACCTGCTCGACAAGGGCGAGGCGCGCGTGGCCGAACGTCAGGCCGACGGCAAATGGCATGTCAACCAGTGGCTGAAGAAGGCCGTGCTGCTGTCGTTCCGCCTCAACGACATGGCGCCGATCACCGGCGGCCCCGGCGGCGCGCAGTGGTGGGACAAGGTGCCATCGAAGTTCGAAGACTGGGGCGAGAACCGTTTCCGCGACGCAGGCTTCCGCGCCGTGCCGGGCGCGATCGTCCGCCGCTCCGCTTTCATCGCCAAGAACGTCGTGCTGATGCCCTCGTTCGTCAATCTCGGCGCCTATGTCGATGAAGCGACCATGATCGACACCTGGTCCACGGTCGGCTCATGCGCCCAGATCGGCAAGCGCGTGCACATTTCCGGCGGCGTTGGCATCGGCGGCGTACTCGAGCCGCTGCAGGCAGGTCCCGTGATCATCGAAGACGACTGCTTCATCGGCGCGCGCTCGGAAGTGGCCGAAGGCGTCATCGTGCGCAAGGGCGCGGTGCTGGCGATGGGCGTGTTCCTCGGCGCATCGACCAAGATCGTTGACCGCGAAACCGGCGAGACCTTCATCGGCGAGGTGCCGGAATATGCCGTGCTCGTTCCCGGCACCCTGCCCGGCAAGCCGCTGAAGAACGGTCAGCCCGGCCCGAACACGGCCTGCGCCGTCATCGTCAAGCGCGTCGACGAGCGCACCCGCTCCAAGACCAGCATCAACGAGTTGTTGAGGGACTAAGAGGTAGCGAAGACCGCGCCACACTTTCAATGTCATTGCCGGGGCTTGACCCGGCAATCCCGACAACCAAGCCAGTGTGCTCTCTTAATCGAGATCGCCGGAATAAATCCGGCGATGACAAGCAGAGAATATCATGTCCACCGACGCCCTCTCCATCGCCCGTGATCTGCTGCGCTGTCCTTCGGTGACGCCGGCAGACGCGGGCGCGCTCGGCGTGCTGGAGAAACTTCTGGGCGATGCCGGCTTCGAGGTGCATCGCGTCACTTTCTCCGAGCCCGGCGCGGCCGATATCGACAATCTCTACGCACGCATCGGCACGGACGCGCCGCACATCACCTTTGCAGGACATACCGACGTTGTCCCCGCGGGCGACGAGACCAAATGGACGCATGGTGCGTTCTCTGGCGACGTCAAGGACGGCATGCTTTACGGCCGCGGCGCGGTCGACATGAAGGGCGGTATCGCCTGCTCGGTTGCCGCCGTGCTTGAGTATCTCGCAGCCAACGGCGGCAGGCCCAAGGGTTCGATCTCATTTTTGATTACCGGCGATGAGGAAGACATCGCCGTCAACGGCACGATCAAGCTGCTGCAATGGGCTGCCGCGCGCGGCGAAAAATTCGATCACTGCGTGCTGGGCGAGCCCAGCAACGTCAACGAGATCGGCGACACCATCAAGGCGGGGCGGCGCGGCTCACAAAGCGGCACGATCATCGTCGATGGCGTGCAGGGCCATGTCGCCTATCCGCACCGCGCGTCCAATCCGGTGCCGGACATAGCGGCAATCATCGCAGCCATCAGCGGCGATCCGCTGGACAACGGCACCGAGCACTTCCAGCCATCGAATCTCGAATTCACCTCGGTCGATGTCGGCAACCCGGCCTGGAATGTGATCCCGGCGCAGGCGCGCGCACGTTTCAATATCCGCTACAACGACCGCCACACCCGCGAGTCACTGCGTGCACTGATTGAAGAGCGCGTGACCAAAGCGAGCGGCAACCGCATCAAGGCGCATGTGGTCTGGGAGCCGTCGAATTCCGATGCTTTCCTGACCCAGCCTGGGCCGTTCACCGAACTTGTGTCAGCCGCTATCGAAGACGTGACCGGCCGCAGGCCCGAACTGAACACCGGCGGCGGTACTTCCGACGCGCGTTTCATCACGCATTATTGCCCGGTGCTGGAATTCGGCCTTGTCGGACAGACCATGCATCAGATCGACGAGCGCACGCCGGTCGCCGACCTCGAAAAGCTGACGAAAATCTATCGCGGCGTGCTGGATCGTTATTTCGCATGAGCGGCCCGAAGATGACCGGCCCTATCGTCGTCCTCACCGCCATCGACAACGAGCTGAGCAAGACGCGCGCGCCGGAAGGTGTCGAGGTGATTTATACCGGCGTCGGCAAGGTCAATGCCGCGCATGTCGCGGCGCTGACAGTGCTGGCGCTGCAGCCGAAGTTGATCGTCAACTACGGCACCGCCGGCAAGATCGCGCATATCCACAATGGCCTTGTGGAAGTTGCCCATACCGTTCAACGCGACATGGCGGCGATGCCATTGGCGCCGCGGGGGCGCACGCCGTTCGCGCCGGAGATGGATCGCATTTCATCCGGCTTCGACGGAGTCGTATGTGGCACAGGCGACAGCTTTGTCACCGCCATCGATCCATGGCTGGTCGAAAACAACATCGACATTGTCGATATGGAACTGTTCGCCATCGCCCATGTCAGCCAGCGTCATGCGATCCCGTGGCGGGCGTTCAAGTTTATCACGGATGCTGCGGATGAGAACGCGGCGGATCACTGGAACGAGAACGTCGCCAACGGCGAGGATCTGTTCTGGGATGTGATGAAAACGGTAAAAATTTAATGTCGTCCCCGCGAAGGCGGGGACCCATACTTCCTGAATCGTATGGTAGCTCGCGGAGCAACCGTCTTACTTAAAAATGCAGATGGTGGTTATGGGTCCCCGCCTTCGCGGGGACGACGCACGTTATATACGCAAGCTGCACGACCACTAATACTCCACCCGCACCAGATAAAGCCCGTCCGGCGGCGCGACAGGGCCGCAGGCCGTGCGATCCCGCGCCTCAAGCGCACGGCGCAAGTCTTGAGCCGTCCAGCGTCCGTGACCGACCCACACCAGCGAGCCAACCATCGAACGCACTTGGCTGTGCAGAAACGAGCGCGCGGACGTCGTGATGTTCACATCGTCGCCGTCGCGCGTCACATCCAGCGCATCGAGCGTTTTCTCCGGCGACTTCGCCTGACATTCGGTGTCGCGGAAGGTCGTGAAGTCGTGCTTGCCGACCAGCACCTGCGCGGCTTCCTGCATCGCCTCGACATCCAAGGGGCGCGCCACCCGCCAGGCATGCCCGGTTTTCAGCGCGAGATTGGCCCGGTGATTGACGATGCGATAGATGTAATGCCGCTTGGTCGCGGAAAACCGCGCATCGAATGTCTCGGGCACGATCTCCGCCGACAGCACGCCGATGGGATTCGGTCGCAGATGCGCATTGAGCGCATCGCGCACGCGATCCGCCTTGTAGTCTTTCACCAGATCGATATGCGCCACCTGCCCAAGCGCATGGACGCCCGCATCGGTGCGCCCCGCGCCATTGACCCGCACATCGTCGCCGGTCATGGCCTTGACCGCATTTTCCAGCGCGCCTTGCACCGACGGACCATTGTCCTGATATTGCCAGCCGCAATAAGGCGCGCCGTCATACTCGATGATGAGTTTGTAGCGGGGCATCAGCTTGCCCGCGCCGGCGGCTTGAGCGACGTGCCGTTGAGGAACGCGTCAGCTTTCATTGGGGGCTTTCCCGCACGCTGCAATTCCAGAATCCGGATCGCGCCGTCATTGCAGGCAATGGTCAGCTTGTCATCCAGCACATCGCCCGCCGCACCGGAGCCTTTGGCGAGTTCACAGCGCAGCACCTTGATGCGCACCGGCTCGCCGTCGATCGCGATCTCGAACCACGCGCCGGGAAACGGCGACAGGCCGTGAATGTGCCGCAGCACGTCACGCGCAGGCTTGGTCCAGTCAATCTTCGCCTCGGCCTTGTCGATCTTGGCGGCGTAGGTGACGCCCTGCTCGCTTTGCTTTGTGAGTTGCAGGCCGCCGCGCGACAGAGCGCCCATGGCCCGCACCATCAGGTCCGCGCCGAGCGGCGCGAGTGCATCGTGCAGATCCTGCGCGGTCATCGCATCGGTGATCGGCAGGCGCTCCGCCATCGCCACATCGCCGGTGTCGAGACCGACATCCATCTTCATCACCATCACGCCGGATTCCGCATCGCCCGTCATCACCGCGCGGTTGATCGGCGCCGCGCCGCGCCAGCGCGGCAGCAGCGAGGCATGCAGATTGAAGCAACCGAGCGGCACAGCATCGAGAATGTTTTTCGGCAAGATCATGCCATAGGCGACCACCACGGCGGCATCGGCGTTGTGTGCGCGGAATTCCGCTTCGGCCTCCGGCGTCTTCAACGTCTTCGGGGTGAACACTGGAATGCCGAGCTGGCGCGCGGCCTGCTCCACCGGCGTCGCCTGCAGCTTCATGCCGCGTCCGGCGGGTTTCGGCTCTCTTGTGTAGACTGCCACGATCTCGTGGCCATGGTCCGCCAGCGCCAGCAGCGTCGGCACCGCGAAATCCGGCGTGCCCATGAAGATCAGACGAAGCGGCATGCGTTCACTATCCAGCCGAAAGTGTTCTTTTATCCGTCATGGCCGGGCTTGTCCCGGCCATCCACGTCTTGCTGTACAAAGGAAGACGTGGATGCCCGGCATAAAGCCAGGCATGAAGAGAGGGGGTTCGGGTCCCGGGTCAGAAACTTATTTCGCCGCGAGCTTGGCGGCCTTGGTGAACTTCTTCATCACGCGGTCGCGCTTGAGCTTGGAGAGATAATCCACGAACAGCACACCGTTGAGATGGTCGATCTCGTGCTGGATGCAGGTCGCGTAAAGTCCCTCCGCATCCTCCTCGCGCACTTTTCCCTCAAGGTCCATGAAACGCACGCGCACCCGCGCCGGACGCTCGACCTCTTCATAGTATTCGGGAATGGAGAGACAGCCTTCCTCATAGATCGAGAGTTCATCGGACGACGCCAGGATCTCCGGATTGATGAAAACGCGCGGCTCCTTTTCGCCCTCCTTCTTGGAGAGGTCCATGGTGATCAGCCGCAGCGGCACGGCGACCTGGATCGCGGCCAGACCGATGCCCGGCGCGTCGTACATGGTCTGGAACATGTCGTCGACGAGGGTCCGGATCTCCGGCGTGATCGTCTCGACGGGCTTGGAAATCAGCCGCAACTGTTTGTCCGGCAGGATGATGATGTCACGAGGATTGGCCATGGGCGCGATGTAATGGGCGCTTCTGCCGCGGTCAAACATGTTGTCGCGCCAAGCGCTTGGACCACCGGTTGCGCACCATTAACCGCCGATTAACCATAAAAATCAGGGATTTGTTAACCATAAATGTTCCCTGTTCGTTCGCTTTGGCGTCCGAATCGGGTTACAAGGGAGGCATGAACGAGATCCTTTTTATTGTCGGCGACGTGCCGGTGCGCATGAGCGCCGCCCTGATCGCCTTCGGCGCGCTGGCGCTGGCGCTGCTGCTGGTCATCGCCATCGTGATCGCCCGCTCTGGGCGCAAGGGTGCGGAAGCCGCCATGGCGCAGGCTGTGCGCGCCGATGAACTCGAAGAGCGGCTTACGGAAGTGCTGCGAATCCAGAACGAAGCCACCGGCCGCGTGCACGAAATGGGACAGGCGCTGGCCGGACGGCAGGCCGACATGGCCCGCGCCGTCAACGAGCGGCTGGATTCGGTGACCCATCGCGTCGGCCAGTCGATGGAGCAGACCACGCGCAATACGATGGATAGCTTGCGCGTGCTGCACGAACGCCTCGGCATCATCGACAACGCTCACAAGAATCTCACCGACCTCACCTCGCAGGTGACGACGCTGCGTGACGTGCTCGCCAACAAGCAGTCGCGCGGCGCATTCGGTCAGGCGCGCATGGAGTCCATCGTGCAGGACGGCATGCCGAAGGATTCCTATGCCTTCCAGCATACGCTGTCGAACCGGACCCGCCCGGACTGTGTGATCTTCCTGCCCGACCAGCGGCCGCTGTGTGTCGATGCGAAATTTCCGCTGGAAGCCTTTACTGCGCTCCGGGACGCGCGCAGCGACGAGGAAAAGAAATACGCAACGCAGCGGCTGCGGCAGGACGTGATGAAGCATGTCAACGACATTGCGGACAAATATCTGATCCCGGGCGAGACGCAGGACACCGCCTTGATGTTCGTGCCGTCGGAGTCCGTCTATGCGGAAATTCACGACGGCTTCGACGACGTGATCCAGAAGGCTTATCGTGCGCGGATCGTGCTGGTGTCGCCGTCGCTGCTGATGCTCGCGATCCAGGTGATGCAGCAGATCCTGAAAGACGCGCGGATGCGTGATGCCGCCGACCTGATCCGCACCGAGGTCATGCACATGTCGGACGATCTTGGCCGGCTGCGCGAGCGCGTGCTCAAGCTGCAGAAGGACTTTGGCAACGTGAACGAGGACGTCCGCCAGATCCTGATCTCGGCGGACAAGATCGAGAAGCGCGCTGGCCGCATTGAAGAACTGGATTTCAGCAAGGGCAGCGAGCCTGTGGATGTATCGCGTGCCGTTTCGTCTGGAGGCCCCGACCTGTTCCCGCCCCATCCCCTGCGCAAGCTGCAGGCGGGGGAGTAATTCCGCCGCGTTTGCCGCATATTCGTGGCGGGGAAAACCCGCCCGAATCTGCTAACACCCCTGCATGACAGCACCCGATAGAGCCGAAACGGTCTCTGCTCCCCGCGCCTCATCGCGATCAACCTGGCGCGAGGCCTTCGCGGTCTATCTGCAGAAGCGCGTGCTGATCGTGCTGTTTCTCGGCTTCTCGTCGGGCCTGCCGCTGGCGCTGTCCGGCTCGACGCTTCTGGTCTGGATGCGCGAATCCGGTGTCGATCTCGGCACCATCGGGCTGTTCGCCCTGGTCGGCACGCCCTACACACTGAAATTCCTCTGGGCGCCGCTGGTCGATGCGCTGCATGTGCCGGTGCTGACAAAACTTCTTGGCAGGCGGCGCGGCTGGCTGGTGTTCGCGCAATTGCTTCTGATCGCAGCCATCCTGCTGCTCGCGCTGACCGATCCCGCAAAATCGCCCTTTTATGTCGCGCTCGGCGCGCTGCTGGTGGCGACCGCATCATCCACGCAAGACATCGTGGTCGATGCCTTCCGCGTCGAAAGCCTGCCCGAGAGCGAACAGGCCGCCGGTATGGCATCCTATGTCGCAGCCTATCGTGTCGGCATGCTGATCTCGACCGCCGGCGCGCTGTTTCTGGTCAGCGGCTTTGAGGCCACCGGCCTGACCAAATCCAACGCGTGGATGTGGGGCTACATCGCCATGGCGGCGATGGTGCTGATCGGCATGATCGCCGCGCTTGTCGCCACCGAGCCGGAACAATCGCGCCGCGCGGAAGAAGCGACCTCCGGAGAGAGCGCGATCTCCCGAGTCATCACCGCCGCTGTCGGCGCCTTCACCGAATTCCTGACCCGCACGGATGTGTGGGCCGTGCTCGCCTTCGTCATCCTCTACAAGTTCACGGATTCATTTTCCGGCACCATGACCGCGCCGTTCGTGATCGATCTCGGCTTCACGCGTAACGACTACGCTGCCATCGTCAAGGGTGTCGGCCTTGCCGCGACACTGATCGGCGGCTTCGCCGGCGGATTTCTGGCGCGCGCATGGTCGCTGGAAGCGTGCCTGTGGACCGGCGGCGTGCTGCAGGCAATCTCGAATCTGGCCTTCGCATGGCTGGCCTTTGTCGGCCACAACCAGTGGGCGCTGGCACTGGCGATCACGGTGGAGAACTTCACCGGCGCCATCGGCACCGTGATCTTCGTCGCCTATCTCTCGTCACTCTGCCAGAGCCCGCTGCACACCGCGACACAGTATGCGCTGCTCACCGCATTTGCCGCGATCGGCAGAACGTATCTTTCGGCAGGTGCCGGCTATGTGGCGCAGGCCACCGGCTGGCC
>CAZQMD010000147.1:0-11788 GCA_964594185.1 uncultured Afipia sp.
AAAACCGCACCCCCGGGCCTCCATGCCGGTACCGATCTGAAAAAGGAGGTTAGCGGCGCCAGGTAACGCCGATCAGAAAGCCCAGTCCGACCGCAAGGCCGACCGCGGCAAGGGGGCGCTGGGTGATGGCATCTTCCAGCGATTCCTCCAGTGTCCCGGCATAATCCTGAGCCGCCTCCAGCGCCTCGCTGCCGCGCTTGCTGGCATCCGACATCACCGAGTCCACATTGGCGCGGGCCTGCTTGTAGGTCCGTTTGGCTTGCTTCCGGGCATCGCCCTTGAAGGCTTCGATGACATCCGAAATCTGGTCTGCGAGTGCTGAAATGTCGTTTTTCACGGCTTCTACATCCTTCTGAAGGCGGTCATAGGTCGCTTTGTCCGTCATGCTTCTCATCGCGTCTTCACCATCGGTGCTCGACATCAAAAACTCCCTGCAATAACCGCGTTGCCCGCTGCGAAAACGCATTGTTTCGCATTAGGTTCCAACTGGCTAGTCCCCCGGCAACTGGGTGTCCTTGACCGGCATCAAGTGCTCCCTGATCACCAGTCCCACGATCAGGATCGGGGACGAGAGAAACGCTCCCATCGGCCCCCACAGCCATGTCCAGAATGCCAGCGCGATGAACACCGCAAGCGCGTTGAGCGCCAGCCTGCGGCCGATAATGGTCGGGGTGATGAAATGGCCCTCGATAAATGCCACAACGGCGAAACCGGTAGCAGCGAGCAATCCGGCGCCCAGCGTCGATGCGGTGACAATGCCGACGGCGGCCAGCACCACAAATGTGACAATAGGGCCGATGATCGGAATGTAATTCAGTGTCGCCGCCAGCGCGCCGAGACCGGCCGGATTGGGCATGGCGGTGAGGGCGCAGATCAGGCCGGTTGCGATGCCGAGCCCCATATTGATCATGGTCACGGTGAGGAGGTAGCCGCCGAGATTGCTCTCGATGGCATTCAGGATGCGCAGGGTGCGCAGCCGTGAATCGTGATCGCTAAAATTTAAAACAAGAGCGCGGCGCAGGTCCGGCCAGCTCGCGATGAACAGCACCAGTACCGCAAAGAACAGAAGAATTTCTGTAAATGTCGGGGACAGGAATTCGAGGGTCGGCTGCACCCATTCGATTTTCGGCAACGGAAAACCGGTCTCCGATGGCGTGCCGCCAAGCAGGCCCTGAACCTGATGCCAGAGCGCTATTGGCTTGTCGAAAATATGAAATTTGCTCTTAAGCGACGCCTGAAGCTCGGGAAGCTGCGTGGTCCATTCCATCACCGGCGCGGAAATCAGCGCCACCATGAAGGCCAGACCGGCACAGGTCGCCGAGACGATCAGGACTGCCGAGACCGAGCGCGGGATGCCATAGCGCTCGAAAAATTTCGCCGCCGGCGACAGCATGGTCCCGATCACAAGCGCGGTGACCGTCGGAAGAAAGAACGCCCGCCCCACGTAAAGCACTGCAACAACGGTGATGAGAAGCAACGCAATCAGTGTAAACGAGACAATCTCGGTGTGGCCGATGGCTGGAGGTTGCTGATCTTCACCCACGTCCGGCGGGGAATCCGCCGGACGTATTCTGTCGCGCACCTTCCGGCGCACATCGGGCATGTCAGATTCTGCCGAGCAGCAGCAGGATCACCACGATCACCAGTATCGTGCCGACGATGCCCGAGGGGCCATAGCCCCAGTTGCCGCTGTAACCCCAGCTGGGAATGACGCCGAGCAGGATAAGGATCAAAAGAATGACCAGAATGGTGCCGAGAGACATGATTGAAATCCTCAATATCTGAACCGGCCCCAGCCGGTCTTCGGCACCGGTAACCGGCAGCCGGACCCAATGTTCCGTTGCAGGCATGAACCCGCGCGCTGTCGGCGCGCGACAAACGTCTGTTGCGAGAGAAGGCGGCGGAACCAAAAGCCATCACGCCGCGTTCGTTTGATGTCCGCATCACACGATGCCCTCTTGCAGGAATCGAGGCAGGCCATGACCCATTCGATGCAGCACTCCCCCAAAGGAATTACGGCGCTTCGGAATTCGGTTGCCAAGTTTTTCGGTACCAAGGTTTTCGTGGCGAAGGTTTTCGACGCATGTGTTTCGTCGCGCCGGGTTTGGAGCGCAGCGGCTGTGCTGCTGCCGCTCGGTCTGGCCACGCCCGCCATGTCGCAAACGCTGGGATATGCGGGATACGCGACCGGCCCTTCGCAGAATTCGTTCTGGTCGGATCGGCAGTCGCTGCCGACCCCCAGCGTGACCGAGGACGATAGCGACAGTTCTGCTGTCCTACCCGAACGCCTGCAGCGCAGGATTGTCTCCTACGATAGCCGCGAAGCGCCGGGCACCATCGTGATCGATACCGGCAACACGACGCTCTACTACGTGCTCGGTCAGGGCCGCGCGATCCGCTACGGCGTCGGTGTCGGCCGCGAAGGCTTCACCTGGTCGGGCGTGCAGACCGTGTCGCGCAAGGCGTCGTGGCCGGATTGGCATCCGCCGGCAGAGATGATTGCGCGCCAGCCTTATCTGCCGCGGTTTGTGGCGGGCGGTCCGGGAAATCCGCTCGGCGCTGCCGCAATGTATCTCGGCTCCAGCGCCTATCGCATTCACGGCACCAACGATCCGTCGACCATCGGCAAGTTTGTATCCAGCGGCTGCATCCGTCTGACCAATGAGGATGTGCAGGATCTGGCCAGCCGTGTCTCCATCGGCACCAAGGTTGTGGTGCTGCCGAAGAACTCACGGATCGAGGCTGATGCAAGACCCCGCGCGCTGCCGCGCACGGGCGCGCTCAAGCCACTGCGGATCAGCACGTCGCAAAACATCAAATTGTCTGGATTGAATTGAGGCAAAATTTGAACAGGCCGTGTAGCGGATGAACCAGGCTGAAGAGGGCACCATGCGTCAGTTCAAGTTGTATCGACGGTCCGCGGCGGCCGCCTTGATCGTGTGTGTCACGGTTGCGGCCGGCGCCTCATCCGCGCATGCCCGCGATTTCTTCTCCTCGTTCTTCGGCGGCGTTTTTAACGACAACGCGCATCCAAGTCCGCCATCGATGCCATTTGCGTCCCCTGAGTTCGGTGATCCGTCGCAGTCCTCTGGCCGGCGCGTCAATATCTATGGCGGGGGCTACGGGACGTCGTACTGCGTGCGAACCTGCGACGGCCGTTACTTCCCGGTTGTCGCTTCCGACGGACAGAGCAAGGCCGAGGCCTGCAAGAGCTTCTGCCCGGCGACAGAAACGAAAATCTATCACGGCGGTTCGATCGACAACGCCTCGAGCGATACCGGGCGATCCTATTCGGACCTTCCCAATGCATTTCGCTATCGCAAGGAACTGGTCGCCGGCTGCACCTGCAATGGCAAGGACCCTGCAGGTCTCGCTTCGGTGAAGATCGAAGACGATCCAACCCTGCGCAAGGGCGATATCGTTGCCGGTGCGAATGGCCTGCTGATCACGGGAAGCAACCGCCGCAGTGCATCGCTGAATTTCACGCCGGCACCGAAGGCCGTCCGTGCCAAGTTCGAGCGCCTGCCCGTGGTTGCAGAACAGTAGTTCAGGCCGCGCGATCACTGTTCCCGAAGGGGAACCAACCTCAATGTTAATCGTTGAAGGTAGAGGATACGGGACGAGCGGTTCCGCACCTGTTTCGATTGCATGAGGGGTTGTCATGTCCTTGCTTATCAGCGTCCTGATTACGTTTCTTGTCGTTATTCTGGTTCTTTATCTGGTTAATCTCCTGCCGATCGACGGTCGCGCCAAACAGATCGTTCGCGTCATCGTCATCATCATCGGCATCATCTCCATTCTGAAATATCTTGCAGTGTTCTAGCTGCGTTATCCTGACGTGAGAGCACTTGGGGTCTCGAAGGGTGATGCGGTCACCCTTCGAGGCCTTTGCTTTGCTACGGCTCCTCAGGGCGACGTTTTCATCACCACCTAAACAAAAAGCCCCGGCATTTGCCGGGGCTTCGTTTGGAAACAGACGCCAGTTACTTCAGCGTGCCGAACCAATCGTCCACGTCCTTCTTGGCTTGATCCTTAGCATAGCCATAGCGCTGCTGCAGCTTGCCTTCGAGCTGGTCGCGGCGGCCTTCGATAACGTTGAGATCGTCATCGGTGAGCTTGCCCCACTTTTCCTTGACGGAGCCTTTAACCTGCTTCCAGTTACCTTCAACGCGGTTCCAATCCATCGATCATCTCCCAGTGTTGGAAAGACGGATAACCTTGTGACGGTGCGATCGTTCCAGCGAGATCTGCGGCATCGCGTCATCCGCTCACTTGAATCAAAAACCCCGACGCGTGCGCCGGGGTTTTTTCGGTTTCACAAATGTGTCGTCGTTCTCAGCTTGCGGCTTTCGCTTCCTTGCGGCGCGCGTGCAGGATGAACTCGGTATAGCCGTTCGGCTGCTCGCGGCCCTTAAAGATCAGGTCGCTCGCGGCCTGGAAGGCGAGACCGTCAAACTTCGGCGCCATCGGCTTGTAAAGCGCGTCACCCGCGTTCTGCTTGTCCACGATCGCCGCCATGCGCTTGAGGGATTCCATCACCTGATCCTTGGTGACGACGCCCTGATGCAGCCAGTTGGCGAGGTGCTGTGCGGAGATGCGCAGCGTGGCGCGGTCTTCCATCAGGCCGACATCGTGAATGTCCGGCACCTTGGAGCAGCCGACGCCCTGATCGATCCAGCGCACCACATAGCCGAGGATGCCCTGGCAGTTGTTGTCGATCTCCTGCTTGACGTCATCCGGCGCCCAGTTCGACTGCGACACCGGAATCGTGAGGATGTCCGACAGTTTCGCCTTCGCGCGCGACTTCAATTCCTTCTGCCGCGCGCCGACATCGACCTGATGATAGTGCAGCGCGTGCAGTGTCGCCGCCGCCGGCGACGGGACCCATGGGGTGGATGCGCCGGCCTGCGGATGCGCGATCTTCTGCGCCAGCATGTCGGCCATCTTGTCCGGGGCGGCCCACATGCCCTTGCCGACCTGGGCGTGACCCGGCAGGCCGTTGGCGAGACCCGTGTCGACGTTCCAGTCCTCATAGGCCTTGATCCAGGGCTGCGCCTTCATGTCGTTCTTGCGGATCATCGGGCCTGCTTCCATCGACGTATGGATTTCGTCGCCGGTGCGGTCGAGGAATCCCGTGTTGATGAAGCAGATGCGCTGCGCGGCGTTCTGGATACAGGCCTGCAGGTTCACCGTGGTGCGGCGTTCCTCGTCCATGATGCCGACCTTCATGGTGTTGGCAGGCAGGCCGAGCAACTTTTCCACACGGCCGAAAAGTTCGACCGTGAGCGCGACTTCATCCGGGCCGTGCATCTTCGGCTTGACGATGTAGACCGAGCCCTTGCGGCTGTTCTTCAGCTTGCCCGTGCCCTTGAGATCGTGCAGCGCGAGGAGGCCGGTGACGGCGGCATCGAGAATGCCTTCCGGAATTTCCGCACCCGAACTGTCGAGCACGGCATCGGTGAACATGTGATGGCCGACGTTGCGGATCAGCATCATGCTGCGACCGTGCAGGGTCACCTTGCCCTTGCCATCTGCGGAGGTGTAGGTGCGGTCCGCATTGAGCGCGCGGGTCAGCGTCTTGCCGCCCTTTTCAAAGTCGGCGGACAGCGTGCCGTTCATGATGCCGAGCACGTTGCGATAAACGAGGACCTTGTCTTCGGCGTCGACGGCGGCGACCGAGTCTTCCATGTCGAGAATGGTGGAGACAGCCGACTCGAGGATCATGTCGGCGACACCGGCCGGATCGTCCTTGCCGATCGGGCTGTTGCGATTGATGATCACATCGATGTGCAGGCCGTTGTTGACCAGCAGGATCGAGGTCGGCGCGGCGGCGTCGCCCTGATAGCCGGCGAGCTGGGCCTTGTTCTTCAGCGCAGTCGCGTTGCCGCTCTTGAGCTTGGCAGCGAGCTGGCCGTTCTCGATGTGATAGCCGGTGACGTCGCTGTGGTTGCCGGTGGCGAGCGGCACGGCCTGATCGAGGAACGCCTTGGCCTTGGCGATCACCTTGTCGCCGCGAGCCTTGTTGTAGCCCTTACCACCTTCGGACGGATCGTGCGGAATGGCGTCGGTGCCATAGAAGGCGTCGTACAGGCTGCCCCAGCGTGCGTTGGCGGCGTTGAGCGAATAGCGCGCATTGGTCAGCGGCACCACGAGCTGCGGGCCGAACATGGTGGCGAGTTCTTCATCGACATTCGCCGTCTGCACGTCCTTGGCCGCGGGCTCCGGCTGCAGGTAGCCGATCTGCTTCAGGAAGGCGGTGTAGGCGTTCATGTCGAACGCCTTGCCCTTGTTGGCCTTGTGCCAGTCGTCGATCTTGGCCTGCAGCGTGTCGCGGGTCGCGAGCAGTTCGCGGGTCCGGGGCGCCAGATCCTTGACGATCCCGGCGAGGCCCGCCCAGAAGGCATCGGGTGCAATGCCGGTGCCGGCGGTCGCTTCCTTGGCGATAAAGTCGGACAGAACAGGAGCGATCTTCAAACCGCTGGCGTCGATACGTGTCATGATAAATCTCACGGAAAACGGCGAAAAAAGACGCCGTTCTGGGGCTTCAGGATGAGGTGAAGAGATACCGCTTGAAAGCGGCGGGACCGGGCCACTTTTAACGCCAAACCCGAGCAAAAGAGAAGGCCCTTCCCCGGTCAGAAAGACGTAGGCCCGAGCCCCGTTACAGGCCCGCCGGGGATACCTCCATGGCCGCTTTTACAGGCAGTCCGGCCCTTAGTGGCCAATTCCGCTCTGCGAGACCTTGCTGTAGCGCTCGAGCGTGACCTTGATCAGGATGGTGATCAGCGCCACGGCGGTCAGCACGGTTGCCGCGGCGAAAGCACCGGCGACATTGTAGTCCTGATAGAGTAGTTCGATCTGCAGCGGCAGCGTGGTGGTCTGGCCGCGGATGTTGCCCGAGACGACCGAGGCCGCGCCGAACTCGCCCATCACGCGCGCGTTGCAGAGGATAGCGCCGTACACGACCGCCCATTTCACGTTCGGCAGCGTGACGCGCCAGAACGTGGTGAAGCCGCCCGCGCCCAGCGTCACCGCCGCTTCTTCCTCGTCGGTGCCCTGCACCTGCATCAGCGGGATCAGTTCGCGTGCGACGAACGGGGCGGTGACGAACAGGCTCGCCAGAAAGATCGCGGGCAGCGCGAACATCACCTTGATGCCGAGATAATCCAGCAGCGGGCCGAACAGGCCCTGCGAGCCGTAGACAAAGAGATAGGCAACACCGGCGACGATCGGGGAGATCGAATAGGGCAGTTCGATCAGCGCGATCAGCAGCGTCTTGCCGCGAAAATCGAACTTCGTCACCGTCCATGCGGCGGCGAGACCAAACAGGATGTTGATCGGCACGACCACCAGCGCGGTCAGCAGCGTGAGGAAGATCGCGTGCAGTGTTGCGGGCTCGGTGAGGTTGCGCAGGAAAACTCCGACACCCAGCGACAGGCCGGAGGTGACGATCAGCACCAGCGGCGCGACCAGAAATAGCGCGGTCAGCACCAGCACGGTCCACAGCACGACGCGGCGCGTGACCTTGCCGCCGCCCACTGGGTGCTGCATCCATTCAGCCTGTTCGCTGTCGCGCTCCGCTGCAATCGACATCAGACGTCTCCGCGTCCGAGATAACGCAGATGCCAGGCCTGCACCGCGTTGGTGACGATCAGCATCACGAATGCCATCAGCAGCATCACGGTCGAGATCGCCGCCGCCGCCTCATAGTTGTATTCCTCGAGCCGGATATAGGTCAGCAGCGCGACAATCTCGGTCTTCATTGGCTGGTTACCCGCGATGAAGATCACCGCGCCGAACTCGCCGAGGCTGCGCGCGAAGGCCAGCGAGCATCCGGCGAGGAAGGCCGGAAAGATCGCGGGAAAGATGATCTTCCAGAGAATCTGCAGATCGCTGGCGCCGAGCGAGCGTCCGGCTTCTTCCACCTCCGAGCCGAGATCCTCGATCACGGGCTGCACGGTGCGCACCACAAAGGGAATGCTGGTGAAGGCCATGGCGATGGCGATGCCGAGCGGCGTATAGGCGATCTGAATCCCGATCCTGTCGAGCGGCGCGCCGAACCAGCCGTTCTTGGCGAACAGCGCGGTGAGAGCGAGACCTGCAACAGCCGTCGGCAATGCGAACGGCACATCGACCAGCGCATCGAGCAGGCGCTTGCCGGGAAAACTATAGCGTGCCAGCACCCAGGCCAGCAGCAGGCCATAGATGGCGTTGAACAGCGTCGCCGCGAACGCCGTGCTCAGCGTGACGCGAATGGCCGAGAGCGTGCGCGGCGAGGAGAGAATGTCCCAGAATTGCGCAAGGCCGATGCCCGACGCCTTTAGCAGCAGCGCGCAGAGCGGCAGCAATACAATCGCGCCGAGATAGAGGACCGTCGTCCCCAGTGCCAGTCCGAAACCTGGGATGACCCGGCGTCGCAATTCAAATCATCCACTTCACAAAATGAACGGGGCGGATTGATCGCCCCGTTCCAGTCCAATTCGCAGAAGCGTGATTAGCGGTTCGCGCCGCCGAACAGCTGATCCAGCTTCGCACCGGGATTAAGGTGCTCGGCATTGACCTTGTCCCAGCCGCCGAATTCCTTCTCGATGGTCACAAGCTTCACCTGCGGGAACTTGTCCTTGAACTTCTCGGCCACGGCCTTGTTGTTCACGCGGTTGTACTGCTGCGCCAGAATGGTTTGGCCCTCGGGCGAATAGAGGTATTCGAGATAGGCCTTCGCCAGCGCCTGTGTGCCGTGCTTGTCGGCATACTTGTCGACCACGGACACCGGGAATTCCGCCAGCAGGCTCTGCGACGGCACGACGACCTGATACTTGTCAGCGCCCGCGATATCGCGAATGCCATTGGTCTCGGCCTCGAAGGTGATCAGCACGTCGCCGGTCTGGCGCTCCACAAAGGTCGTGGTCGCTGCGCGGCCGCCGGTATCGAACACCGGCACGTTGGCGAACAGTTTTTTGATAAACTCATCTGCCTGCTCCGCGCTGTCATACTTGCTCTTGGCGTAAGCGTAGGCCGCCAGATAGGTGTAGCGCGCGTTGCCGGAGGTCTTCGGGTTCGGGAAGATCACCTTCACATCGGAGCGGATCAGATCGTCCCAGTCCTTGATGTTCTTTGGGTTGCCAGCGCGCACGAGGAACGCCGGCAGCGAATAGTAGGGCGATGAATTGTTCGGAAGCCGCTTCTGCCAGTCGGCTGGGATCAGCTTGCCCTTGTCGGCCAGCACTTGCACGTCGGTCACCTGATTGAAGGTGACGACGTCGGCTTCGAGGCCCTCAAGGATCGAGCGCGCCTGACGCGACGAGCCGTTATGCGACTGGTTGATGGTGACGTCCTGGCCGGTCTTGGCCTTCCACTGCTTGGCGAACTCGACATTGATCGCAGCGTAAAGTTCGCGCGAGATGTCGTAGGAGACATTCAGCAGTGTGTTCGGCGTTTGCGCGAGAGCCGTGGAGACGAGGCTGACGCTGGCGGCGAGAGCGATAAGAATTTTGCGCAAAATAGGACTCCTTTGAGGTCGTAGCTCAGATGTTGGCTGCGAGGTCGTCGAGTTCGCTGAACAGCACGCCGGTTTCGGCCAGCAGCCGTTCGATGGCTTCGGCACCATCGGCGACGGAGCGTGTCGAGGTGTCGATCACCAGTTCGGCATTGGCCGGTGGCTGATAGTCGTTGGCGATGCCGGTGAAGCTCGGCAGGTTGCCCGCGCGTGCCTTGGCGTAGTGGCCCTTCGGATCGCGGCTTTCGCAAACCTCGGCCGGGGTTGCGACATAGACTTCGCGGAACAGCTCGTCGGCAATGCGGCGTGCCTGTGCGCGGTCTTCGCTGGAGGGCGAGACAGCCGCGACGATGGCGATATGGCCGTTGCGCGCCAGATGCGTGGCCATTTCGGCAAGACGGCGGACGTTCTCCGCGCGATCCTTCGGTGAGAATCCGAGATCGCCATTGAGGCCCGCGCGCAGCGTGTCGCCATCCAGCAGCAGCGGCGAGCCGCCGCGGGTGAACAGCTTGCGTTCCAGCGCGCGTGCGAGTGTGGACTTTCCGGAGCCCGGCAGGCCGGTTAGCCAGACCACAGCGCCGCCATGGCCGTAGCGCGCCGAGCGCTCATCGGCACGCAGCGCGGATTCGACCGGCACGATATCGATGGGGATCGCGCGCTGTCCGGAATCGACGCTCAGCACCAGACCGCCACCGGCGATGCGGCCGTTGACTTCGATGACAAGACGCCCGGTGCGCGGGTTCTCGGTGTAAGGATCGGTCGCGACGGGCTTTGCCAGCGCGATGTCGATCTCGCCGACATGGTTGCGGCCGATTTCGGCGGTCGCGACGCTTTCCAGCTCGCCCGGATCGACGGCTTTATCGATCGCGACAATGGTGGCGCGGCTTTCCATGGTGCCGAGCCGCACGAGCACGGACGCGCCGGCTTTCAGCGCCGCGTCATGCAGCCAAAAGATGCGGGCGCGCAGGCGGCGGGTGTCGCGCGGCGCAGCCTTAACGTGAGCGATGATGTCGCCGCGCTCCAGAAACAGTTCGCGGTCGAGGGTGATGCCGACCGAGCGGCCCGCACCCTGCCGCACATGCAGCGGCGTCTGCGGCCAACTCTCCACCGACTTGACCTTCGCCACCTTGCCGTTGGGCATGATGACGATTTCGTCCCCGGTGCCGATGTCGCCGGATTCGACGCGGCCTGCGACAATGCGGCGGTCGTCGAACTTGTAGATCGCCTGCACCGGAAGCCGCAGCGCCAGTTCATCCAGCGGCTGGGCGGGTGTGAGCTGGTCGATGGCCTCGACCACGGTCGGGCCTTGATACCAGCTGATATTCGCCGTGCGTGCGATGACGCCGTCGCCGTCGCGCGCCGAAATCGGAATCACCGCGGTCGGGATCACGCCAAGCCCGGTGAGATGCGCCGAGATCTCGTCGCTGATCTCCTTGAAACGCGCCGCGCTGTAATCGACGCGGTCCATCTTGTTGACCACGACCGCGACCTGTTTGACGCCAAGCAGATGCAGCAGATAGCCGTGACGCCGGGTCTGGTCGCGCACGCCTTCCAGCGCGTCGATAATCAGCACTGCGCCGTCCGCCTGCGATGCGCCGGTGATCATGTTGCGCAAAAATTCCGCATGGCCGGGCGCATCGATCAGGACCACATCGCGCGATGGTGTGCGAAAGCGGATCTGCGTGGTGTCGATGGTGATGCCCTGGTCGCGCTCGGTCTGCAGCGCATCGAGCAGGAACGACCATTCGAACGGCATGCCGCGCCGCGCGCTGACAGCCTGCAGCATTTCGAGCTTGCCGTCAGGGAGGCTGCCGGTTTCATGCAGCAGGCGGCCGACCAGCGTCGATTTGCCGTGATCGACATGGCCGACAATGACGATGCGCACCTGCGGGCGGGTGAGGTTGTCCGGCGCGGATGCGAGGGAGGTCTTCGGCACGATCTTGGAAACAGCGACGTTCATAGGAGCGCTCATTCAACGTCAGAGATAACCGGCGACGCGAAGACGCTCGAAAGCATCTTCGGTTTCGTGGTCGAGCGCGCGACCGGCACGCTCCGGAATTTTCGTGGCTTTCAGTTCGGCCAGGATTTCCTCGATGTTCGAGGCATCCGAGACGACGGGATTGGTGATGTCCTGATCGCCCAGCGAGCGGTAGCGCTTGCCGTTGTTCGACAGATACAGCGGGATGATCGGAATGTTTTCGCGCGCCGTGTAGGCCCAGATGTCTTCCTCGGTCCAGTGCAGGATCGGATGGATGCGCAGATGCGCGCCCTGCGGCGGCGAGGCGTTGAAGT
>CAZQMD010000148.1:0-11784 GCA_964594185.1 uncultured Afipia sp.
GATCGCTGGCTGCACCGAGGGCCGGATTGGCCGACACGCCGGAATAGCCGTCAGAGCCGCCGCACTGAAGCGCGACGGTCAGCTCGCTCGCAGGACATGGCTCGCGTTTGACATCGTTCGATTCCGCAAGCACCTCGCGGACGAAGGCGACCGCCTTCTCCACCGTCTTGCGAGAACCTCCGACATCCTGAATGTCCAGCGCGCGCAGCCGTCCCGCCAGCCGCTGCTCCTCAAGGAAACCGCCGATCTGGTTCATCTCGCAGCCGAGTCCGAGAATGATGACATGCGAGAAGTTCACATGACGCGCGTAGCCGCCGAGCGTCCGCCGCAGCACGGTCAGCGGCTCAAGCTGGGTCATGCCGCAGCCGGTCTTGTGGGTCAGCGCGACGACGCCATCAACATTTGGATAATCCGCCAGCGGGTCGTGGCCGGTGAACGGATTGCGCTTGAACACGTCTGCAACAAGGCCAGCGACATGCGCGCTACAGTTCACCGAGGTGAGAATGCCGATGTGGTTGCGCGTCGCCACGCGTCCGTCCGGGCGACGGATGCCGTTGAATGTCGCCGGCAGATCGAAGTTCGGCGTCGGCTTGACGTCGACGCCGTAAGCATAGTCCTTCGAGAACTCGCCCATGCCGATGTTCTGCACATGAACATGCTGCCCCGGCGCGATCGGCCGTGTCGCGAAACCGATGATCTGCCCGTAGCGCATCACCGGCTCGCCCGTCGCGATCGGTTTCACCGCCACCTTGTGACCGGCGGGAATACGCTCGCTGGCTGCAATCCCTGGCGCAACCTCCACACCGGGCAAGAGTGCCGTTCGCGCGATCACCACACTATCGTCTGAATGAAGACGGATTACGGGTATCGCTGCCATGGCTATCGTCCTTGTTTGGCTCTGGCTCTAAGTTCACTTCGCGCAAATCTCGTATCGTCATTGCGAGCGAAGCGAAGCAATCCACACTTAAGAAGTTGGATTGCTTCGTCGCTACGCTCCTCGCAATGACAGCGCACGCATGCCTGCGCTCATTACGCCTTGCCGCCGGAATTCTTCCGGATTTCGCCGATATGGCTCTTGGCCGACATTGCCAGCAAACCGCTGTCGTTCAGGATCGTCACCAGCTTGAAGCCGCGCTGGATCGCGAGCGTCGCACCCGCATGTCCGCTGCAATGGATGCCGGGAAAGATGCCGCGCTGCTCGCAGGCCTTCACGATCTTCTCATAGATCGCGATGATCTCCGGCTCGGTGCGGTCGAGGGTTGGATGCAGACCGTAAGAGAAACCAAGATCCGAAGGCCCGATATAGACGCCGGCGATGCCCTTCACATCGAGGATCGACTCGAGGTTTTCGACCGCGGTCTTGGTCTCGATCATCGGGATGCAGAGCGTCTCTTCGTTGGCGGTCTGCTGATAGGTCCCTGCGGAGCCGTACATCATGGCGCGGATCGGACCATTGCTGCGTGTGCCGCGCGGCGGATATTTTGCGGCGGCGACAAAACGCTCGGCTTCTTCCTTGGTATTGATCATCGGGCAGATCACGCCATAGGCGCCGCCGTCAAGCACTTTTCCGATGATGCCCGGCTCGTTCCAAGGCACGCGCACCATTGGCGTCACCGGATGCGCCTGCATCGCCTGGAAGCACTGGATCATCGAGAGATAGTCCTGCACGCCGTGCTGCATATCGACGGTTACGCTGTCGAAGCCGCACTGTGCCATCACCTCGGCGGAAAAGCCTGAGGGGATTGCCAGCCAGCCGTTCACCACGACCTTGCCCGCAGCCCAGATTTCCTTGACCTTGTTTGCCATTTTTTCGTTTCCCGTTTCTGTTCTGATTGTTGCTTGGTTTGGGCGCGGGTCATGCATGAGCTGCCCCTTCGGCTAAACCTGATCCTCAACCTACCCGGTTGCGTTGGCAATGGCCGCGTCGCCAATTCCGACCGACCGCGCCGTTGCCGTGATGGAATTCCAGGTCTCGTCGGTCAGCGGCACGCCGTTTTTGGTCCGCTCGGCGCGCGTCGCCGCTTCCGGCTCGCCGGGAATCAGCACCGCGTCGTGGCCCTGCGCCAGCTTGCTGTCCTTGAAATAAGCGATGTAGCGCGCAACTTCGCCATCGAAGAAGTGCGCCGGGTCCACGACCTTCGGATCGATGAAAATCGCCAGCATGCCGTTGGAAAAGCGCCGGTCGGTCTTGGTCGCTCCATTGCCGGTGAGCGCGCCGCCGAGCAATTCGCACATCAGCGCGAGACCCGAGCCCTTGTGCTCGCCGAAAGCGCGGATCGCGCCCTTGCCCTGCGCGTGAATGCGCGGACCATCGGCTTCATAAGGCCCGTACAGAACATGCGGGTCCTCACTGAGCGAGCCATCCATGTCGACCAGCGCGCCCTTCGGCAACTTCTTGCCGCCGCGGCTCGCCACCATCACTTTGCCTTCGGCGACAATGGAGGTTGCAAAATCCAGCACCACCGGTCCCTGCCCCGGACGCGGGATGCCCACACAATACGGCGCGGTCGAGAGCTTTCGCGCGACGCCGCCATAGGGCGCAACCAGCACAGAGCCGGCGGCATTTACAAAGAAGATCGAGACCAGTCCTTCGGCGGCGGCCATTTCCGCCCAATCGCCGACCCGCCCGAGATGGCCGGAGTTCTTCAGCGTCATGGCCGAAAGCCCGACAGCCTTGCACTTGTCGATGCCGACCCTGACCGCTTGCGGCGTCACCGTCTGGCCATAGCCGAAGCCGCCATCCACCACCGCAATGGACGGCGTATCGACTACCAGCTTGATGGTCTGGTCCGGGACGATGACGCCCTCTTTCGCCCACTTCACATATTGCGGCACGCGGATGACGCCGTGGCTGTCATGGCCAGTGAGGTTTGCGGTCGTGAGATAAGTGGCGATACGGTCTGCCTCGGCTTTCGAGGAACCGGCGCGGGAGAAGATGTCGGAGACAAAACCGATGAGCTTTTGCGAGTTGATTGTAACCATGAGTTAGATAGCTGCCTTGGTATGGCCGCCTAGATATGCGGCTCTGATTGCTTCGTTGCCCCACAGTTCATCAGGCTTGCCGCCCAGGGCGAGGCGGCCAGTCTCCAGCACGTAGCCATAATCGGCGACGGACAATCCCATTCGCGCATTTTGCTCGACAAGTAAAACGGTCGTGTCCTTGCGGATTTCAGCGATGATGCGGAACACCGCTTGGACGATCACCGGCGCGAGACCGAGCGAAGGCTCATCCAGCAGCAGCAGGCGCGGCTTGGCCATCAGGCCGCGCGCGACCGCCACCATCTGCAACTGGCCTCCGGAAAGCGTCCAGCCAAGTTTGTCGGAAAACGCACGGATGTCCGGAAACAGATCGAACATCGCGTCCGCCTCGCGCGACAGCTGTGCCTTCGCGACCTTCCGGTTCGAAGCACCGAGCATAATGTTCTCTTTCACCGTCAGGCCGGGAAACACCCGCCGCCCCTCCGGCACATGCGAGATGCCGAGACGCACGATGGCTTCCGGTCCAAGCCCGACGATGGACTTGCCATCGAACAGGATTTCACCGGCGGCAGGCTTCGCGAGGCCCGATATGGCGCGCAGCGTGGTGGATTTGCCTGCACCATTGGAGCCGAGCAGCGTCACCACCTGCCCCGCGTCCACCTTCAGGGACACGCCGCGCAACGCTTCGATTTCGCCATACAGCACGATGAGGTCATTAATCTCGAGCAAAGCCATGACTCACTCCGTCCCAAGATATGCGGAGATGACGTCGGGATGCTGCAATACCGCCAGTGACTCTCCATCGGCGATCCGCTTGCCGAAGTTAAGAACCGTGATGTGCTGCGCCGCCTCGCGCACCAGCGTCATGTCGTGATCGATAATCAGGATGGTGAGGCCTTGCGCCGCGATACGCTTGAGCAGGTCATGCAGTTCGACCTTCTCGCTGGAGTTTAACCCTGCCGCAGGCTCGTCCAGCAGGAGCAGCGTCGGATTGCCCGCCAGTGCGCGGGCGATCTCGATCAGCCGCTGATGGCCATAGGAAAAGCTGGACACCAGTTCGTTGGCGCGCCCGCCCAATCCAACAAACGTGAGCGCCGACATGGCGCGCTGCGTCAGCGCGTCCTGCCCTCCTCCGCCGATCAATGTATTGCCAGGCCGCTCCGCGCCGATCACGACATTCTCCAGCGCCGTCATGGAGCGGAACAGCCGGATGTTCTGGAATGTGCGGCCGAGTCCCGCAGCCGTGCGTTCATGCGCCGGCATGTCGGTCACATCGGTGCCATCGAGCACGATCTTTCCGGCCGTGGTCTTGTAGAGGCCCGACAGCATGTTGAGCGTGGTGGTCTTGCCCGATCCGTTCGGCCCGATCAGCGCATGGACGCTGCCCCGTCGCACCGAGATGTCCACCTTGTCGACCGCCTTGAGCCCGCCGAAGTGCTTCGACAGGCCTGTCACCTCAAGCACCATCTCGCCGCCCGTCTTGGCCGGGACAAGCTGCAGCGCTGGGCTTGCGATCTGCGGCGATGCTTTGGGCCGCCATTTGGCGATCAGTTCCTGAACGAAGCCCCAGATGCCGTCCGGCATGAAGCGCACGATCAGGATCACGAACAGGCCGTAGATGGCGAGATAAAGTCCCGGCACGCTTTTGAGAAAGCGCAGCCATTCCGGAATGAGGATCAAAAGACCCGTACCAATCGCGGCACCGATCGGCGATGCGACGCCGCCAAGCAGCGCCATGGTCAGGAAGACGATCGACTCGGCGAACGAGAACTGATCCGGGCTGACATAAGAGAAACCGCCGGCAAATAATCCACCGCCGATTCCACCCAGCAAGGCGCAGAGCGCGAAGGCTGCGACCTTGGTCCGGAAGATATCGATGCCTGCAACGCCCGCCGCGAGTTCGTTGTCCCGAACCGCACGCATCGCGCGACCGATCCGTGTATCGGGCAGATGCCAGACAATGTACCCGATCACTGCCAGCGCCGCGACGCAGAAGGCGAGAAAGGATTGCTGCGACTGGAATAAGGCCGGCCGACCGATTTTAGAAATTCCGTCCGGACCACGTGTGAGCCAGATCGCGTTGATCATCACCAGCGTCACGATCTGCTGGAACGAGATCGTGACCATGGCAAGGTAATGGCCGCCAAGCTTGAGCGTTGTCATGCCCAGCACCGCTCCTGCGAGCAGTGCAAGCAACGATCCCCCGACGAGACAGATCCAGAAATTGAGCTGGTAATCGGCAGTGCCGAGGCCGACCACATAAGCGCCAAGGCCGAAGAACGCCGCCTGCGCAAGATTGATCTGGCCGCACAGGCCAAGCACCACCGACAGCCCGAACACAGCGATGGAGAATGTCGTCGCCTGCATCAGGATGTTGAGAACGTAACCATCGAAGCTCATCGTGGCCGCCGCAAATACCGCGATGGCGGCAGCAATGAAATATGGCAGATGGCGCAACACCAGCGGCGTCGAACGCGCCGTGGCAGCAGCCGGCATGTTGTCGCTGTTTACGCTCATGCTTTTTCCGCCACACGTTCGCCGAAGATTCCTTGCGGGCGGAAGACCAGAAACGCGATCAGCACGAGGAACGCGAAGGCATCCTTATACGGTACCGACACGTAAGCCGCACCGAAGGTTTCGATGATGCCGAGCGCGATGCCGCCGATGATTGCGCCGGTCACGTCGCCAAAGCCGCCGATGATCGTTGCGGCGAAGGCTTTCAGCGCGATGGTCGCCCCCATCTGGATCGACACGAACAGAATTGGCGCGACCAGAATACCCGCAAGGCCGCCCAGCACCGCGGAGTAAATAAAAGTGATCATGATCATGCTGGAGACGGAGATGCCGAGCAGCGACGCCATCTCCTTGTCCTGCGAGGTCGCCTGCAGCTTCTTGCCGAGCATGGTGTGCTCGAAGAACCAGTAATTGAGCCCAACCAGAACGATGGTGACAGCGATGATCAGGAGGTACTGGCTATCGAGATACACGGGGCCGAGTTGAATGCCCGGTGTCTCGAACCAGCCTTCGAGAACCTGCGGCGCGGGTCCGTAAATCGCAAGCACCGAATTGGCGAGAAAGATCGACGCGCCGATGGTGGCGATAATCACCGGCAGGAAAGTGCGGTGACGCAGCGGATAATAGACGCCGAGATTGAAGATCACGCCGAACAGCGCCATCCCGCCTAGCGAGATCAGAAACGACAGCCAATACGGCCATTGCAGATCGACGGCGAACACCACCATCAGGAATGCCGCAACCATCGAAAATTCGCCCTGCGCGAAGTTCACGACGTTGGTGGCGCGGAAAATCAGCACGAAGCCGAGTGCCACCAGCGCATAGACCGAACCGATGCCGACACCCGTGAAGAGCAACTGAAGAATCTGATCCATAAGAGCCGACTTTCGAGTTTTGACAGCGCAGCCAGATCCATGGCCCGCCCATATCGACACGTTCAGACGTTCGGCGGCCCTCTTACGGAGAGCCGCCGCGCCGGCTTATCGCTTGGATTCGATATGCTTCTCGAAGACGATGTTGCCCTTGTCGTTCTTCACGATGTTATAGCCGTGAAGCCCATCACCGTTTTCATCGAAGTTGTACTGACCTTCAGCACCTTCGAAGCCCTTGATCGCCAGAATCGCGGTCCGGACCTTTTCCGGCTCGGTGGACTTTGCCGTATTCATGGCCTTTGCGAGCACGGTGACTGCGTCATAGGTCCACGCGCTCTGGTTGTCGGGCGCGAGCTTGTAGGCATCGCGGTAGGCTTTGCCATAGGCCTTGGCGACCGGGCTGGACTCTTCGGCGTAATCGGCAACGCCATAGGTTCCGTAGAGCGATGCACCCGCAAGACGTGTCGACGACACCCCGACAATCGACGGCGAGCCCACCCAAGGAATATTGACACCAAGCTGGCGCAACTGCCGCGCGAAGATGCCGAGGTCGTTTTCGAAGGTGAAGTACGAGCCCAGCACGTCAGCGCCGGACTGCTTGATCGCCAGCACCACCGGCGTGAAATCCTGGCTCTGGTTGGCATAGCCCTGATCGATGACCGGGGTGATGCCAAGCTTGCTCAACCCTTCAGTGAGTGCCTTGCCACCCGCCGTGCCGAATGCGTCGGTGGAATGGAGAACCGCCCATTTCTTCTTGCCGAGCGTGTTGGTGCCGTAATCCGCGATGACGCTGCCGGAATAGCTGTCGTTGGGCCGGAAGCGGAACAGCCACTTGTTACCCATATGGGTGAGGTTGGGATCGGTTCCTCCGATCGCCATGGGCTTGCCGAGTTTCAAAACGTCCGGGGCCATCGCATGGACCTGGGTCGAGCGGATCGAGCCGAGGAAGGCAACGATGTCCTGCTGCGCGGCAAGTTTGGAAAATGCGAGGACGACGCCGGGGTTGGTGGTCTGATCGTCTTCGGTGATGAGTTCGACCTGCTTGCCCAGAATACCGCCGGCCTTGTTGACCGCCTCTAGCGCCAGCTTTGCACCGTTAAGGGCGAACTTGCCCTGCTCTGCGGCGGAGCCGGTGACCGGAAGAACCATCCCGATCTTGATGGTCGCGCCCTGTGCTCCGGCGCTTTTGATGAACGCCGGCGCCGCGAGCGTAGCAGCAATGCCGACAGAGAAATCACGTCGCGTTAATTTCATTCGTCGTCCTCCCAAATGACCGTGCTTCTTTTTGTGCCGGCCTTGAGGAGGATTAGATGTGCGAAAAACCGGAATGTCTACCGATCCTGCACGGAAATATTCAAACATCCGATCTTTGCGTTGCAACACGCGGTGGACCCGGACACCGGCGCAAGCCTGTCAGCCCCGTCCGTCACCGAACCGACAAAAAGCACTTCGGCAGTAATTTTGCCGTTTTGGTGCACTGCGCTGCATTTTCGCGTGAACCGAATTGTGCTATCAGCGACCAATACATATCGACCGCAAACGATGGTGTTTACAGATGTCTTTTCCCGCTTTCCGTTTTGATTATCGCCGTTTCCGCACCGCTGCCCTGGCAGCCGCCGCCCTTATGGCTCCGGCGCTCGCACAGGCTGATTCCGCGCCGTTTGCCAATTATGCAGGCAATTGGTCAGGCAGCGGCTCGATCACCATCGCCGAGGGCGGCACGGAGCGCATCCGCTGCCGCGGCACCTACACCGTGGATGGCAGCGGCAACAACCTGCATCAGGTCCTGCGCTGCGCCAGCGACAGCTACAAGTTCGAACTCACCAGCGACATCGCGGCCAAGGGTAGCAATATCACCGGCTCCTGGAGCGAAGCCAGCCGCGGCGTCAACGGCAGCGTCGAAGGCAGCATCGCGAATGGGCAGGTCACCGCACTGGTTCAGACCAACGGCTATGCGGCGACATTCAACGTCACCACCCGCGGCAACAAACAGTCTGTCGCCATCAGCTCGAAGGGTGAACTGCGGGCGGTGAACATCAGCCTCGCAAAGAGCAACTAAGCCATCGATCGAAAAATGAAAGGGCCCGCTGGAATGCTCCGGCGGCCCGTTTTCTTTAGGCGCTGATCTTTTGTTGGAGGCTTACTTGCTGCCCCACGCCGCCTTGATCCTGTGCGAAGTGCTGATCAGCCACATCGCTGTCGGCCGCAGGATAAACAGGTCCGCAATCAGCGCCGCGATCATGGAGAAGGCTGAAAGCCATCCGAACAGCCGCAACGACGGCAGGTCCGAGAACACCGTCACCACAAGACCGCAGGCCAGCACCACGGTCGTCAGGATCAGCGCCGGTCCAACCAAGACAGTGGCGCGTTCCACCGCCTGCGCCTCGTCCACGCCGGGCTTTTCTTCCAGCCGCAAGCGATTGAGGAAATGGATGGTCGCGCTGAGTCCGAGGCCGAACGACACGGTGAGCGCCACCACGCTGGCAAATTGAAGCCCCTCGCCCAGCAACCACAGGACGGTGCCTGACAGCACCACCGGGAAAATACCCGGCAGAATACTGGCGAACATCACCACCACGGAGCGGAACGCCAGACCGATAAAGGCTGCCACCAGCAAGAACTCGATGGTCAGGCCGTGGTTCAGCTTGCCGATCATACTGGCGCTGTTGCGCGCGGCGATTGCCGAGAGGCCGGTAACTGCGATGTTGTAACCGGGATGAGCGCTTCGAACCACGCCCATCGCAACGTCGAGTTTTTCAACCGTCGGCAGGATCTGGCTTGAATCGAGGTCAGGCACGCGGCCCGAGACCACCACCGCATCCTGATTTTCGGCAATGAACCGCCGCGACAGATATTTCGGCAGGACATCGACATATTCCTTGAGGATGGCCACGTCGGAGCGCCCTGCCTTCTCGGCCAGCCAGCGCCTCAGCGTTTCGATCGACCAGACGTTACCCACACCCGCCTGCTTCTCGATAATCGAATGCACGGCGGCGATAGTATCGAGCGTTTCCTGATCGTACAGCGACTTGCCCTTGGGGAATTCGATCAGCACGTCGATTGGATTCGCACCCGTCAGCTTGGCATCCAGACGGCTCGACGCCTCGACCGCCTGCTGCTTGTCCGGCACCTGATCGGCGAGGCGATAACGCGGCTCGAGGCTCGCATAGATGATGCCGAGGCCAACAACGACAAGCAGCGCGATCAAGCTGAAAAGCCCCGGATGACCGACCATGCGCTTGGCGATAAATGCGCAAAATGCACGCAGCGCTTCCACGCCGCGGTCCGCGCCCCTGACCTTGGTAGCGAGCAGGTTTTCGTTACGTACCAGCAACACGCCGAACACCGGCACCAGCGACAACACCGCGATCAACGCAATGATGGTCGCCATCAATCCTGCTTCACCGAAGGTACGGATCAGGTCGGAGTCGGAAAACTGCAAGGCGAGAAACGACAGCGCCGCAGTACCATGGGTCAGGACGCAGGCCGGCCCGACCACCAGCACAGCATTGCGGAAGGCGGTGTGCTTGTCCTCGCCCGCGATCAGACGATCCCGCGCAGCGAACGTCAACTGCATCGAGTCGGCAAAACTGATCACCATGATGAGCGGGGTCATCACGTTCAGGAACATGTTGAGGCTGAAGCCGAGCCAGCCCAGTGTGCCGATTGAGAGCAGAATTGCCAGCAACGGCGGAAACGCCGCAACAATCATGAATGAGACGCGGCGGAAGAAGATGATGGCGATAATGCAACCCGCGAGAATGCCCGCGATGTTATAGGTCAGACCGTCGCGCTCGACCGCATTGCGGATTTCGAGCTGCATGACCGGAACGCCGGACAACTGGCTGTTGAGGCCGGTGTCGGCGAGATCCTCATTCATGATCTTTCGGACTTCGCCGATGGTGGCATTGAGTCCCTTGTTGCCGACAATCGCGGGATCAAGTGCCAGTACGATCAGCGCCAGCGTGCCATCCTCCGACAGCAGCTTGCCCTTGATGACTTCATTGTCCCGGACCCGTTTGATAAATGCATCGTAGGCTGCGCCCTCCGGAAGCGTTTCCGGGAATAGCGCCGCAGGCAGCCTGCCGCCCTCCGGCGGCTGACGGGCCGAGAACAGCGAGATGATGCCGCGCGTGCCGTCCACAAGCTGCAGGTCGGTGACGAGGTCGCGCAGCTTCTCGAGCGAATTGCGCTCAAGCAGCGTCTTGCCTTCCACCACGACCAGCACGTCGTACTCGCTGGACGGGAAGCGCTTGGTCACTTCCTCATATTGCTTGTATTCGGGAGTATCGGACCGAAACAGCTGGCTCAGCGAATCGTCGATCTTGATGCGCTGGATGCCGAAGACGGCGATCACCACCAGCGCCAGCAAAACCACCGCCGCTGTGCGCGGCGCACGTAGCGCGATCAGCCCCATCCTTTCCAGACCGAACGCGATGCTGAAGATACGTTTTCCGGAACCGCTGTGGGCAGGATCTTTTGAAATCTGGTGCAACTGACGGTTCCGATTCGAAGATAAGCCGACGTTTTATCTAGCAGATTTCAGCGGAAACGAGGCATGCCCGGCAAATAAAGCAGGATTAAGTAACCTTTGCGACACACCTTGGCTTGGCCGGAACGCGACACCTCCGGACCCGTTTTGCCCCAAAATGCGGCAAAACGGAGCGGCCGATCTCCCGGGCAGCACGACATCAATACGGGTTTTGACGCCCCGCCCCGTGCGATATAACCCCCGGCCATGTCGTACAAAGTCGCCGCTTTTTATCAGTTCGTCGCGCTCCCGGATTTCGAGAACCTGCGGGAGCCGCTGCGCAATATGTGCGTGGCGCTGGACATCAGGGGGATCATTCTCCTGGCTGCCGAAGGTATCAATGGGACCGTGGCCGGCGGCGACGCCGCAATCGACGCCCTGATGAACCAGTTGCAGCATGGCGCCCTGTTCGATGGCCGCCTGAACAATCTGGAGCTGAAATTCTCGGCCGCAGCCAATATGCCTTTCAACCGGATGAAGGTCCGGCTGAAGAAAGAAATCGTCCGGCTGGGCGACCCCGAAACCGACCCGAACGCCAAGGTCGGCACTTATGTCGATGCCGCGGACTGGAATGACCTCATCAAGCAGGACGATGTCCTGTTGCTCGATACCCGCAATGCGTTCGAGGTCGAGATGGGCACCTTCGAAGGCGCGGTCGATCCGAAAATAACCCGCTTTGGGGAATTTCCCGAATTTGCCGGCAAGTCGCTCGATCCGGACAAGCACAGGAAAATTGCGATGTTCTGCACCGGCGGTATCCGGTGCGAGAAAGCCAGTTCCTATCTGCTGTCGCAGGGTTTCAAGGAGGTCTATCATCTCAAGGGCGGCATCCTGAAATATCTGGAAGACATTCCCGAGGCGCAAAGCCTGTGGCGCGGCGAGTGCTTC
>CAZQMD010000149.1:0-11654 GCA_964594185.1 uncultured Afipia sp.
GAATCGAGCCGCTGCAGCACCTGCGGGCGCGTTGTGGCCGGCAGGTCCCGGCCGACCAGGGGTAGCTTGAACTGGCTTTCGCGCTGCTGGCCGGTTTCTTCGCCGAGGATACGAAACAGCGAGTCGATCGGCTGGCCTCGGGCAGCGAGTGCCCGGCAGCCCACCAGCCGCTCAGCCGCAGGATTCATGTAATCCACGTTGCCTTGCGCATCGGTGCTGATGACCGCGTCGCCGATTGCGGCCAGCGTGATCTGCGCGCGCTCTTTCTCGTTGCGAAGGGCATGCACGAACTTGCGGCGCTGGGCCATGAAATAGCGCGTCATGGTCAGCAGCAGTCCCACCAGCAGGGCGGCTGTGCACAGATTGGCGATCACCAGAATGAATTTGACCTGCCGTGAGCCGTTGCCGAGGCTTTTTGCGAAACTCATCGCTTCCGGCGCAAAGCGTTTATTGAATTGATCAATGCGGTCGCGCAGCGAGGTGAGTTGCAGTGTCGAGACGACAGTGCCGTTCTGCTCGTTCTGGATCTGTTTTGCCAGTTCCGTGAGATCGTTGAGCATCGGATCGGTGTTGATCCAATGACTGATCGCTTTCTTGAATGGCGGAAACGCGCGGAAGTTCTGGTACAGCCAGATCATGCCGTCGATGTCGTCGGGATGATTGCCGCCTTGCAGGAAGCCCGCGCGTGCGGCCTCGAGATTCGGCCGCTTTTTTTCCAGCGCGATGCGCGCCGCGCGGTCACCCAGCGGGGCAGCGATGGCCTTTTCATATTGTTCGAAATACCGGTCGTCGCCGGTTTCGCCATAGAGCGAGAGATAGTGAATGGCGTCCTTCTGACCCTTCGACCACAGGCTTTCGCCGCCGACATAGGCGCGAACCGAGGACAGGATGCTCAGGCTCATGCCTGCAAGAAAGGCTTGCAGCAGGACAATGGCAATGAAGGGCGAGACCAGCCGAAGCAGACGCATTTTAGCGGATAAGAAATTGAACTTCATCGGACGCTATACGCCCCCCGGCCTGCTCGACGTGAATTCCCTGTGTGTTCCCATTACCAGTCGCAGCAGGGCGGTTCTGGGCCTCCCGTGATGCGCAGGTCCGACACTGACGGCATCTGATTAAGGAGCGGCGAATACTGCGCTATCCCGTCGCACAACCGGAAGTTGGCGTGAATCGCGAGTAAAGATTTCAGGACGCTTTATAATGACGTGTCGGCGCGACCCATGGCGAACGGAGATATTTCGCCGATAAATCAGTCGGTTGCCGTTATTTCTCGAGGCCATGGCGGACAGAGGAAAGCCGCTCCCATGTAGGGAGCGGCTGCAACCTCATCGCCTGGTTTGCGCTTTCAGCGTGTCTTCGACGGCGCGGTCGAATGACGACGTCTTGGCCGGGGCAGTGCTGCGCTTCTTTTCCGTAACGAACGCGTCGCGCTTTTGGACGAGGGCAGCGAGCTTCTCATTAAGCGCTTTGCGGGCTTGCGTCTGCCGGTCCAGTTCTGCCTTGCGCTGTTCGGGCGAGAGCTTGCGCAAGTCGTCCGGAAGTTCGTCATCCTTCACGCTGCCGAGCGTCGCGCGTCCGGATGCGACCGCGCTGACCAGATCGCCGTCGCCGGTGACGGCTTCCGATGAGACCTTCGCGCGCTTATTGAGATAGCTCGCCATGTCGGATGCGGATGCCGGCGCGGCTGCCGCGACCTGCGACAGTTGCCGGGTCTTTTCCTCGACGCGCTTTTGCTGTTTCTGCGGCCCGTAGGGAATGACGGTGCCATTGATTTCCTTCTGCAGGATGATGATGTCGTCATCGTAAGGCGTCTCGATCACCACAAGCTCGCCGCCGTCCTGCGGGATCGGAATGAAGCGGCCATCACCGAGTTGCGCGATGTCCTGCCAGACCCGCTCGGTGTCGCGCGCATTGCCTGCGAGCACGGCATTGACCACGATGTCGCGCTGCTTCGCCACCGCCAGCGTTTTCGGATATTTGGTGTCCTTCGCGTAGTCCATGTGCGGCGGCGCGTCGCCGACCAGAAATACGATGCGCTTGGCGTCGCTGCCCTTGGTCCATTGCAGCTTGTTGACCGCGACATCGAGCGCTTCGTTGACGCTTTCCGGCCAGTCGCCGCCGCCGCGCGCTTTCAGTTCGAGCAGATTGGCGTAGATGTCCTGAATGTCGGTGGTGAGATCGAAGGTTCTGGTGACATATTCATCGCCGATATCGCGATAGGCCACGAGACCGATCCTGATATCGGCATCGGGATTGGTGTCGACAACGCTGGTCGCAATCGACCAGATCTTTCGCTTGGCGCCTTCCAGCAGCCCGCCCATCGAGCCGGTGGTGTCGAGCACGAAGGCGACTTCGACGGTCGGCTTCGCGACGGCTTGCGAGAGCAGCGACGTCACAGGCAATGCGAGAACGGCCAGCACAAATGCGCGGCCGCCGGATTTAAATCTGTCGGTGATGCGTGAGTTCATTTCCCCCTCCAAGGGCAAATTTTAAGGGCAAGCTTTGTTGCTCCCAGCGGAACTCATGGTTCCCGTGTCTCGCGGCGGCCCGGGGTCGGAATTGTGTCGGGGCGTGTACGCTTTTGGGGCTGAGAGGCTTTTGCTTTTCTGCTACCCTCACCGGAATCATGCACTCACCATTTCGCCCTATCGAGCCGGGTTTGCCGCCGGATCGCCGCCAGTCCGACACAGCGCTCGCGATTGCGCGCGGCACCTCCAGGTTTTTGAGATCGCTGGGTTTTTCCTGCGTCAGCGAATTGACACTGCCGTCCGGCCGGCGCGCCGATCTGGTGGCGATGAACGCGCGCGGTGACATCTGGATTGTCGAGATCAAATCGTCGGTGGAGGATCTGCGCGCCGATCAAAAATGGCAGGACTACCGGATGCATTGCGACCGGTTGTTCTTCGCCTTCACGCAGGATCTGCCGTGCGACCTGTTTCCGCCCGACACCGGACTGATCGTTGCCGACGCTTACGGCGCGCACTTACATTGCGAGGCGCCAGAGCACCGGCTCCCGGCTGCCACGCGCAAATCGATGATGATCGGATTTGGATTGCTGGCGGCGCAGCGCATCGGCCGTCTTGCCGATCCGCAGGGCTATCCGGGCGTCGGCGAATAATTGTCGGTCTTGCCGGCGCGCGCAAAATCCACAACGACGGTGTCCATCGGCATCAACGCGCTTTCGAACATCGCGAATGTCATCTGCGCGCCGCGCACCACGCCTGCCGGATCGTTTTGCGCGGCAGGATCAGTTTCCAGTACGCTCAAAAATCTCGGCCAGAATCGTTTGCCGAAGCCATGCCGAAGATAGGCGGTGGCATTCATCGCGTCTGAATCCGGATGCTCTGCAAGACGCGCCAGCATTACGCGCGCGCCCATCCTTGAGGCTTCAAGCACGTAGACCGCGCCAAGCATTTGCGCAGCCGATTCGAACTCCGGCGTGGGCAGCGGCTGACAAGTGAGACTCAATGCGTCGAGATCGTGCTGCAGCGCCGGGGTCCGGATGCGAAGAGGCCAGTCGGGAAGAATGCTTTCAATGCCGCCCGATTCCAGCGCAGCTTCGACCGGAAACAGCGCATTGGCTTGGCTGCGCAGGAAGCCTTCGTAATACACCGGGACTGCGAGATCGAGTTTTGCAAGCGCCGCGTCGAGCCGGCTGTGCGAGCTACATGTCGCTTCGCGAATGATGTCCCAGATTGCGGCGGCCATGACGGTTTCGCCTTCGATGCTGCGCGATCTTGCCTGGTTACGTTACCACGATTTCCCGCGACGGGACGAACGGTTCGAGCAACGTCGTCACGTAGTTGCGGGTGACCTGGACGGGATAATCCTCGCGGCTGCGGACGGTGATGCGCGGCGCGCGCAGGCTCGTCCCCTGCGGCCAGTCGATACGATAGTCTTCGACCAGACCGAACTTCTTGGTGACTTCGAGACGGGACGAGATTTCGAGATGTCGCGCTTTTCGCATCGGCTGAACGCGGCGGATGCCGCTCCCTTTCTGATGGTCCTGCGCAATTAACGCAGGACCGCTCACAAAAGTTCCGCCGGAGTGTATGTCAGTTAGCGGGGTGCGCGCTTGGCCAGAATACGCTGCAGCGTCCGGCGATGCATGTTAAGGCGGCGTGCCGTTTCCGACACGTTGCGATTGCACATTTCATAGATGCGCTGGATGTGTTCCCAACGAACCCGGTCCGCCGACATCGGGTTCTGCGGAAGCTGCGACTTGTCATTGCTGCTCGCGAGCAAGGCCGCAACGACGTCATCGGCGTCCGCGGGCTTCGAGAGATAATCGACCGCACCCATCTTTACCGCGGTCACCGCAGTTGCGATGTTGCCGTAGCCGGTGAGCACGATGGCACGGGCATCCGGGCGCTGGCGCTTCAGCGCCGACACGACATCCAGACCGTTGCCATCACCCAGCCGCAGATCGACCACCGCGAAAGCGGGCGGTGTCTGGCCGATGTGCTGCAGGCCGTCGGACACATTGTCGCAGGTGCTCACGGCAAAGCCGCGGGTTTCCATGGCGCGCGCCAAACGGTCGAGAAACGCCTTGTCATCCTCAACAATCAGCAGAGAACGGTCGGCAATCTCGGTCAAATCGGCAGTTGCGGTCACGGTTTTGCACCTCCTGATGTGTTGCCATAGATATGGCGCGTCATTTGGGCGATGCCAAGGCCGGTATCCACGGCTGGCCGTAAAAGGACTTTCAGCCGCACCCCCATTGCCGTGATTTAAGACAGCACTGCTGACGGAACTTCGGAGCTTTCAAAGCTGCTGCGGGGCCAGACAATGGTGACGACTGCGCCGTGGTCAGGAAACATGCGGTTGGTGAATGACACCTTCGCCCCGGTTCGCTCCAGCAAGGTGCGGGCGATGAAAACGCCGAGGCCGAGGCCACCGCCTTCCGTGTCGCCTGAGCGCCGCCGGGTCAGATAGGGTTCGCCGATCCGCTTGAGGATGTCCGGCGGAATTCCCGGCCCGTCGTCGGAGATGACGATCTCGACCGTGCTGGCATTCCACCACGCATTCACTTCGACACGCTCGCGCGCGAAGTCGACCGCATTTTCCAGAATATTGCCGACACCGTAGAGGATGGCCGGATTGCGTATGCCGACCGGTTCGGATTCCTGCGAGAGCGCAATGCGCACCTTGATGGCGATGCCGAAATCGCGATGCGGCGCGACCGTTTCCTCGATCAGGGTCGAGAGCGGCATCTGGTCGAACGGCGCGCCCTGCGATGAGAGTTGCGTGATCTTGGCGAGGATTTCGCGGCAGCGCTGCGCCTGCTCGCGCAAGGTGCGCAGATCGCCGCGCGCGTGTTCGTCCAGTCCCTTGGCTTCAATCGCCTGTTCCAGTTCGCGCGAAATCAGGAAAATGGTGGCGAGCGGCGTGCCGAGTTCGTGCGCCGCCGCAGCGGCGAGACCATCGATCTGGGTCAGATGCTGTTCACGCGTCAGCACCAGCTCGGTTGCCGCCAGCGCGTCGGACAGCTTGCGGGCTTCCTCGGTGACCTGAAATGCGTAAAGGCTGGTGACGCCGATCGCGAGCACGATCGAAAGCCAGACCGCGATCATGTAGGTGCGCGGCAGAACCAGCGGTTCCTCGCCATTCCATGGCAACGGCAGATGATAGAAGCCGAGAACCGTGGCGCAGGCCGCGGCAAAGATGCCGAGCGCCAGCGTGATCCGGGTCGGCAATGCCGTTGCTGAAATCAGAACCGGCGCCAGAAACAGAAATGAAAACGGATTTTGCAATCCTCCGGTCAGGAACAGGAGGGCGGCAAGCTCTGTGATGTTCAGCGTGAGGAGTGCGGCGGCGTAACGGGGCGCCAGGCGATGCACCGGATTGAACCGGATCTGCAGCACCAGATTGAGCAGCGACGAAAATCCGATGATCACAACGCAGGGGATCACCGGGACTTCGAAATCGAGCCCCTCGGAGACGATGAAGATTGTCGCCAGCTGCCCGAGCACCGCCAGCCAGCGCAGCCGCAGAATGGTGTCGAGGCGCACATAGCGGCGCGGGTGGCGGAAATCGGAGACAAGGTCGGTCATGGCCTCTTTCTTAATGCCCGGCCGCGCCGATCACAAACGGCGTCCACATTCGAGGTCTGCAGATCCGGCCCTTGCAGACCGGGCGCGGTTGGCTCAATGAACCGGTCATGACCGCTCCGCTTCAAGTCCACGATATGCCGCAGGCCGTCTCCGACGCCGCAATCGCGGTCGACCGGCTGGTGGAGGGCTACAGGGCCACCCGCGCCCGGGGCCGTATTTCGTTTTCGATTGCGCGGGGTTCTGTGACGGGGCTGCTCGGCGGCAATGGCGCGGGCAAGACCACCACCATCTCCATGATCATGGGCCTGGTCTCGCCGACATCAGGCGGCGTCCGTGTTCTCGGATGTGCAATGCCTGAACAGAGCGCCCAGGTGCTGGGCCGGATGAATTTCGAGAGTCCGTATGTGGACATGCCGGGTCGCTTGACCGTGCGGCAGAATCTGACTGTGTTCGGCCGTCTCTATGGTGTGGCGAACCTGAAAGACCGGATCGCCTCGCTCGCCGCCGATCTGGATTTGAACGAATTTCTGGATCGTCCGAGCGGCAAGCTGTCGGCGGGTCAGAAGACACGCGTCGCACTCGCCAAGGCGCTGATCAACGAACCGGACCTGTTGTTGCTGGACGAGCCGACCGCCTCGCTCGATCCGGACACCGCCGACTGGATCCGCAGTCATCTCGAAACCTATCGCAAGGAGCGCGGCGCGACCATCCTGCTGGCCTCGCACAACATGCTGGAAGTCGAGCGGCTGTGCGATCGCGTCATCATCATGAAGCGCGGTCGCATCGAGGACGATGACAGCCCGACAGCAATTCTGGCGCGCTATAACCGCACCACGCTGGAAGAGGTGTTTCTCGATGTGGCGCGCGGCCGCGTGCAGCAGGCGGCGTCATGAGTGAAATCCAGCTTCGTCGCAGCAACACGCAAGGAATAGCGCTGCATCGCATCGGCGCAATGATCCTGCGCCACTGGTATCTGCTGACATCGTCATGGCCGCGGCTGCTTGAGCTGATCTACTGGCCGGTGCTGCAGCTGATCACATGGGGTTTCTCGCAGGCCTACATCTCCCAGAACGCAGGCTTCTTCGCCAAGGCGGGCGGCACCTTCATCGGCGCGGTGATCCTGTGGGACATCCTGTTTCGCGGCCAGCTCGGCTTCTCCATGTCGTTTCTGGAAGAGATGTGGTCGAAGAATCTCGGCAACCTGCTGATGAGCCCGCTCAAGGTCAGTGAGTATCTGATCTCGCTGATGGTGATGAGCGTGGTGCGGCTGGCGGTCGGCGTCATTCCAATGACGGTGCTCGCCATTGCTTTCTTCGGGTTCAATCTGTTCGGCTTCGGCCTCGCGCTGGTGGCGTTCTTTTGCAACCTGATCTTTACCAGCTGGTCGTTCGGGCTGATCTCGTCGGGGCTGGTGCTGCGCAACGGGATGGGTGCCGAGGGATTGGCGTGGACACTGATGTTCGCGCTGCTGCCGCTGACGTGTGTCTATTATCCGGTGTCGGTGTTGCCGGAATGGCTGCAGGTGGTGGCCTGGATGCTGCCGCCGACCTATGTCTTCGAGGGCATGCGGGCGTTGCTGATCGACGAGGTTTTCCGGGCTGACCTGATGATCGAGGCCCTCGCTATCAATGTGGCGCTGTTCGCGGTGTCGACTGTTGCATTTTTGCTGCTGCTAAAAAGCGCCCGGAAGCATGGATCTCTCGTCCAGAGCGGCGAATAGCCCGCGAAAGCAGGGGATGCCCGTTAATTAACCGGCTGGCTTGTAAATTGGGCGGATTGACGCTTTGTCGCAGTCCCGACAGTATGCTGCGCCGCAAACCGGGAGCGAGATACACTATGCCCATTGGCGAATTTGGCAGGCCACCAGAGCTGCCGTCAGAAGTCAGTCCAGCGCTGACCACACCCATGTACTGGATGTACGAGATGGGACAGGCCTCGCTCAATCCGGCGCGGGCGGCGATGGATATGACGAAGCTCATGTTCGAGAACCCCTTTAATCCTTGGTCCACCACTCAGGTTGGCAAGTCGATTTCCGCTTTCTGCGAACTGTTCGAGCGCACCACGCGCCGTTACGGCAAACCCGAATGGGGTTTGCATGATACCGAAGTCAACGGCGTGCGCGTTCCGGTCGAGATCAAGACCGTTTGGGAAAAGCCGTTTTGCCGGCTGCTCTATTTTGAGCGCAAGCTCACCCAGCCGCTGCGCGCGCCGCAGCCCCGCGTGCTGATCGTCGCGCCGATGTCGGGACACTATGCGACGCTGCTGCGTGGCACCGTTGAAGCATTCCTGCCGGGCCACGAAGTCTACATCACCGACTGGGCCGATGCCCGCATGGTGCCGGTGGCGCAAGGCCGTTTCGATCTCGAGGACTACGTCGATTACGTGATCGAGATGATGCATGCGCTCGGCGGCAATGTGCATGTCGTTGCGGTGTGCCAGCCGTCCGTGCCTGTTCTGGCAGCGGTTTCCATCATGGAAGCCGAGAACGATCCTTATTTCCCGACCTCGATGACATTGATGGGCGGGCCGATCGATACCCGCCGCAATCCGACCGGCGTGAACGATCTCGCCGAGCAGAAGGGCATCGACTGGTTCCGCAACAACGTCATCACCAAGGTGCCGTTCCCGCATCCGGGATTCATGCGCGACGTCTATCCGGGATTCCTTCAGCTCACCGGTTTCGTGAGCATGAACCTCGACCGCCATGTCGATGCGCACAAGAACCTGTTCAGCAATCTCGTGAAGGGCGACGGCGATCTCGTCGACAAGCATGTCGAATTCTATGACGAGTATCTCGCGGTGATGGACCTCACCGCCGAATTCTATCTGCAGACCGTCGATCTGGTGTTCGTGAAGCACGCACTGCCGAAGGGCGAAATGAAGCATCGCGGCAAGCCGGTCGATCCGTCGAAGATCAAGCGCGTCGCACTGATGACGGTTGAGGGCGAGAACGACGATATCTCCGGTCTCGGTCAGACCGAAGCGACCCATGGTCTGTGCAGTTCGATCCCGGATGCGCGCCGCGTGCACTATGTGCAGAAGGGTGTTGGCCATTACGGCGTGTTCAACGGCTCCCGCTTCAAGTCGGAGATCGTGCCGCGCATTTCCGACTTCATGTACTCGGCTGCGCACGCCAAGCAGACCCTGGCAGCCGCTGAATAGGCCCATTTTGGACCTTTTGGGCCGAAATACCCGGTTTTGCGGGCATTTTCGGCCCATCAGCTCTTCATTTCCTGCCGATGCTATAAGCCTTTCAATTCGCTAATGATTTCGCTCTTTACAATTGGGGCAGACGAGTGAATTCGTGAAACACTTTCTACAGCCGGTTTTGGCTTAGAAGTGAATCATAATTTCATGTTTCATGGCCCCGGATGTAGGAGGCTAAGCCCTTAGAAGTACGATATATTGGGCAAATGATTTGTTTTTGCGCCGATGAATTCCACTGGCGGCGGATATGGCAGAATCCCGGCGAATTCCTGCTGTCCGGATCTGCTGAAATGGCTTTTCGCGCACTTCTTTATCGCCGCCCGACCGAGCCGCGCACGCTTGCGGTGAAAATTGGCTCATCGACCTACACGATTCAGCTCAGACGACATCGCCGCGCGAGGCGATACACGTTGCGCATTCATCCGAGCAGGCGTGAAGCCATTCTCACCATGCCTCCGCGCGGAAATCTGTATGAAGCCAAGGACTTCGCGCAGCGTCATGGCGCATGGATCGCCGCGCGTCTCGGTGGCTTGCCGAAGGCTGCGCCATTTTCACCCGGTACATCGGTGCCGTTGCGCGGTGTTCCGCACAAGATCGTGCATCGTGCCGGTGTGCGTGGAACCGTGTGGCCCGAAATGCGCGACAGCGGCGACAAGATTCTTTGTGTCGCAGGTGATTCCGAATTCATTGATCGCCGCATCCATGACTTCCTCAAGCGCGAAGCGCGCCGCGCACTGACCGATGCGTCGCATCGTTATGCCGAAGAGCTTGGCGTCAAGGTGAAGCGGATCACGATCCGCGATCAGTCAAGCCGGTGGGGATCGTGCACGTCGGCGGGTGCGCTATCATTTTCATGGCGGCTTATTCTCGCGCCACCCTATGTGCTTGATTATCTGGCGGCACATGAGGTTGCGCATCTTGTCGAGATGAACCATTCGCCACGGTTCTGGAAGGTTGTCGCGCGGATTTGCCCGGCAACAGAGCGCGCCAAGCGCTGGCTCGATACCCATGGCAACGATCTGCATCGTTACGGCATCGACGACTAGCCATACTTTCCGAGAGAGAGTTGCAAGTCTGATTCAGTAAAGCTGAATCAGACTTCAGTTTGCGCGCGATCAGCGCCGTCCGCCGAACACCCGGTCGATCAGCCAGCCATCGAGACCCGCCGCCGCTTCAGGACGCGCCGATGTCTGCGTGACCGGCGGACGCGCCTGCTGCTGTTGCGGATAGGGCGCAGGTGAGTTCGGATATTCCTGACTGTTCGACGTCTGCGGATAGGACTGCGCGGGATAGTTGGGCTGCTGCGCCGGCGCGCGCGGATTGCCGGGGAACAGATTCGACAGGAAGCCGCCGGGTGATTGCATCGAACCGGGCAACGGCGATGGCGCGACGTTCTGATGGGCCGCCTTCATGAAGCGAGTCCAGACTTCCACCGGCAATCCGCCGCCGGTGGCTTTGCGTGTCGGGGAGTTGTCGTCGTTGCCGAGCCAGACGCCGGTGACGAGGTTTGACGTGTAGCCGATGAACCAGGCATCGCGGAAATCCTGGCTGGTGCCGGTCTTGCCGGCGGCCTGCCAGCCGGGAATCTCGGCTTTCTTGGCGGTGCCGCTGACCAGCGTTTCGCGCATCATCATGTTCATCATGCCGACGGCGTTGGCATCGATCACGCGCGCCGCGGGTTCGTTGCGCCGCATGTAGAGGATCTTGCCCTCGGGCGTGCGGATCTTGTTGACCACATGCGGCGAGGCGGCGAGACCGCCATTCGCGAACGGCGCGTAGGCGCCCACCAGTTCGTTGACCGACACTTCCGATGTGCCAAGCGAGATCGTGGCGTTTGGTTCGAGCTTCGAGGCGATGCCGAGCCGGTGCGCGGTACGCACCACGTTGGCCGGGCCGACTTCGAGGCCAAGTCTGACGGCGACTGTATTGAGCGACATCGACAATGCCTGCGTCAGCGTCACCGCGCCGAAATACTCGCGGCTGTAGTTCTCCGGACGCCAGCCCTTGACGTCGAGCGGCGCGTCCTGCCGCACTGTATCGGGCGTCAATCCCGCCTCGATGGCGGTGAGATAGACGAAGGGCTTGAACGCCGAGCCTGGCTGGCGCTTCGCCGTCACCGCGCGGTTGAACTGGCTTTCGGCATAGTTGCGGCCGCCGACCATGGCACGCACCGCGCCGTCCGGCGTCATCGCCACGAGCGCGCCCTGTGTCACATTGAACTTCACGCTCTTGGTGGCCAGTTCATCGATGATCGCGGCTTCCGCGACACTCTGCAGCTTCGGGTCGATCGAGGTCTCTACGACGATGTTTTGGTCGATCTGGCCGACCAGGTCATCCAGCACTTCGCCGATCCAGTCGGCGACATAGTTGATGGTGCCGGCGCCGACGGGCTTC